>NZ_MNUD01000017.1:0-7064 GCF_001917295.1 Akkermansia sp. 54_46 | reverse complement strand
CAGCCCCAGCAGCCGCATCACGGCGCACATGGTAGGCTGGAGCGGAGGCGTCACCCCGCAAGCGGCGCAATCTCCCGCCAGCACAATCAGGTGCAGCATTTTCCTGTCGTTCAAGGGCATCATCTGCTCAAACCTCCCTGTAAGTCGTGGCGGCAGCGTCCCATTTCAGGTCAATGTAACCAATCTCCCCGAAGCGGTTCTTGCCGACGATGATTTTCGCCTCTGCCGGATCTGCGTTTTTGTCCATGACGTAAGGCCTGTAGAGCAACAATATCTGATCTGCGTCCTGTTCGATAGACCCTGAATCCCTCAAATCGGATACACGGGGAACCCCGGCTTCCTTCCCGGCGCGTTTCTCCGCTTCCCGGTTCAACTGGGCCAGCACGATCACCGGAATATTCAGTTCCTTGGCCAGAGCCTTGAGGCCGGCGGAAATCTCCGACACCTCCCGTTCCCGGGAAGACTGGCGTCCGGTGGGATTGGCAAGCTGCAGGTAATCCACGCCGATGCACCTCACGCCGTGGTCCGCAACCATGCGCCGGGCGGTCGCCTGGATCTGGTCAATCCTCAAGGCGCCCCGGTCGTCCACGAAGAAAGGCAGGCTCCTTACCTTGCGAACCGCGTTGGTGAAAGCATCCTGCTGCCACTTGGTCAGCTTGATGCCTCGGCGCAGATTGGCCGCATTGATTTTGGACATGCCAAAAAGCGTGCGTTCAAGCAACTGCTCCTTGGACATTTCCAGAGAGAACATGCCTACTGGCACCCCTTCGGAGGCCAGATTGTACAGAATGTTGGTCATGAAGGAAGTCTTCCCCACGGCCGGCCGGGCTCCGATGACCACCATAGCCGTGTTCTGTAAGCCGTCCAGCATCCTGTCCAGGGAGGGGTAGCCGGTAGGAAGCCCCTTGGTCTGTCCTGGATTCTTGATGCGAAACTCCAACCCTTCCACCACCTTCTGTGTGCCATCAGCCATGCGCGCCACTTGGGCCACTCCGTAACTTTCCCGCAAGGAGGACATCACCTTTTCGGCTTCCGCCAGCACTTCGTCTTTGCTCAGGGTTGGGTTTTGAAGATTTTCCAGCCCGGAAATGAACAGGGATTCCACATCCCGCTTCTTCTTGGCTTCCACCAGAATCTTCACGGAGGGCTCGAACTGGAAATGGTAGGCAAAGCTGGTTGAAAGCTCGACAAGCCCGGCGTGACCTCCTACGGATTCAAGCTCGCCGGCGGCTTCCAGGTGCTGGATCAGGTCGGTGATATTGACCTTTTCCGGAGTCTTGGCCAGAGTCTCAAAGGCGCTCCAGACCTTCTGATGGGCCAGAAGGACAAAATAAGCCTTCGTGAAGCCCTGTTCGATCAGGGCGGCCACCTTGTCGGCGCCGTCAATGCAGTTGCCAAGAACGGTCTTTTCGGCGTTGAGTTGTGTTTCTGTAAGCTGCATAATGATTTCTCTTTTTGAAGGTTAAATGTTTTTTCTAAATCTTGGATCGAAGGGGTCGCTTTCTCCTCCAGGTGGTTGGTTGGCAAGCTTCTGCCTTTGCTCCCTCAAAGCATCGTCCTTCGTCCAAATTGTGGCTTTGGACTTCCAGTTTCGGATGAAGTTGCCTTGTTCCACGTAGTGATCGTAAAACCTCTCCGCGGAACTTCGCAACGCATCCGGGTCCAGGGGATGGACAAGGCATTGACGCATGTGTGCCTCCACTTCCTCGACAGATCCCGGCAAGGGAACTATGGAAGAAGGTCGAGAGGGTGGGGGGAAGTCAAGCAAGCCGTCAGGCGCAGCTTCTTTCGTCTCCGTCTCCGATTTCGTATACGTCTTCGTATTCGACTCCGTCTCCGTATAGGCGAGCGGATGACGGTCACGTGACTGACATGTGTCTGACACATGGCCGTCATCTGACTGACAAACGTCAGTTTTTTCTTCATCAGGAGCAGGAAACTTACTCTTCTTCGCCCTGGTCCTTTGGTCGAACTGCAAGACCTCCAGATAACGCTTCCCTTCGACACCGTACACCCTTACAAGACCCGCGGTCACACAAGCGGTGAGCCACTTTTCTATGTCCTGGTTACTGACATTGCCTATTTTGCGAGGCATTATCTTTCCGATCAGTAGAGGAGGGTCGGCGTGATACCGTCCATAGTCATCTACAGCAAGTAAAAGACGATGATAGAAGCACTCTTCCACCCAACTCAGCTTATCGACCTTGTCGGATGTCAGAAACCCTTCCCTGATGATTCTATTAGGCATGTTCTATGGTTCAATCAAACGTAGTTCATCACACCTCTTGCGGACGTAATCCAGCACCGTGCCGGCGTCCTGGTGTTTGATGCAGATCAGAAAGCCCGGCTTGCCGAACTTCTCTACCCAAAACTCTATTTCCGGACCTGTAAGGTCAAAATACACGCCGTAGCGGCCTGTACGCCCCAATTCCCCCTTAATGCGGCAAAGCTCCTGAATGCAACGGCGTTCTTCCTGTTCTGGTGTTTCCATAGGAAAGCAAACTGCCTCATTTTCAACTCCAGCACGGACGCCGCGGCCTGATTGGTCAATATAAAGGTGCTTCATCGCCCCCCTCCTTTCCATGAAGTTTTGCATTAAGCCACCTTTGCGTAACCAAACCGTAAGTATCAGCACGTAAACGTTTCAGTCTCCGCATGATGGACATTATCCGGTCTCGTTCAATAAGGCCTCCCGAATGATTTTCCAGAAGCTTAACCAGATTGCTTTCTTGTAAGAAAAGACTTTCGTAAACCTTCAGAAGAACGTCTGTTCCCTCTTCAGAAGTCATACAGTCCTCCTTTCTTCCCCGGCAAGTTCCTCGGGATAGACGTTGTTAACCATCTCGTCCAAATAGTCGTCCAGGTGCGGTTGCACGTCTTCAAAAAGATCAGAGAAAATTCCTTTGAGCGCAATGCGGGCCAGGAACTCTTCTTCGCTTCTCGCCACCCCTTCTTCCACCGCAAATTTGGCGGTATCATAAATAGATTGTGAGATGGGAATCTTCAGGGTAACAACCTTCATCACCTGTGCCCTCCTTTCATGGAAGCAAGCGTTGCGGCAAGGGCGGGGTTTGATGTTGAGTCTTCGGCAAGGTAGAAGGACTTCTTGGCGCTTTCCAATGCGCGGTTAAGCAGAAGAGTTGCCATTTCGCAACGTGTCGCCTTCACGCAAACACTTCCTTCATCCCACTGGATAAAATCGGAATTGATAGCAGTAATCGCGGCAAGAACATCGCTGTCTTTTTCATCTATTTCCGTCAGGGCAAAAAAAGTCTTCCGCCTCTTGTCCAAAACCTTGAAAGGAATCTTCTCTTCAAACGCATTCGCCGCATTTTGCAGAAGAATGGCGGCCTCATCGAAGGCTCCCTTCACGCCATTGACAACCTCTTCCTGGTCGTCATCAAAAAAGACCAACCGGTGAAACATATCCAGAATGGCTTCGGCCGCGCCCCGGAGCATGATGGCATTCTCTCCGAAGGCTATCAAATCCTCTTCATCGTACCGCTTCTTCCTGGGAGCGGCGGGCTTCTTGGCCGTCCTGGCAGCCTTTGCCGGTTGACAGGGCTTCCCGTCTGTCGTACTTACTGGCTTGTGAGCAATGATAGGATTAGCCGTCTTGCCATTATTCACAACATCCGCCCCTTTCCCGTTGCCGCGGGAGAGGGGTTCTGCGTTTACCAGTAGTGCTGTAGTCGTATTCATAGCGATCATAATCTTATTCTTTCTGTATTGTTATTTAACTATTATTGTCTTGTATCGTATTCGGTGCAATCAGTGTGCAGCATTAACGCTGCACAAAGGAACATTCGCTCATTTCAAACACACCCAGGAGAGGGTGAGAGAGAGAAACGGCGTAAAACAGGTCTTTGACAAGGGGGCAGATGACGACAAACTCTTCTCCGGGTTGGAAATGGTAAGTCTTGCGGCTTCCCCCTCTCCGAATGGAAAGGAAGGAACGCAGTTTCACTCTGTCGCCAGTGTCAAAGCCTTTGGTTTGTGTGGTATTCATCATATTGTGATAAATATGGAGGGTTAGTTATCAGATTTTGATTTCTCGCTCTCACGGACTTCCCGCAAATCGACAACTTCATGCCCGTGATACAAGAACCTCTTCGGGTGTTTCTCCTTGAGAAGCTGTGTAACTATTTCAAGCTGCCCATCACCCGTTATAAATACTTCTGAAAGAAGCTGCATGCTCCCATTGGGTAGAATCTTCCAGTCATTGACTACATGAATCAGATCCCACCCATAGTCAGTAACATAGGGAACCTTGTTATGCTTCGAGCGCTTGATCCATTTCTTCTTGAAAAACCATCCAAGAAGCCCCTCCGGCGTAATATCCAAATTCATGCAATCCAGATAATTAGCGAAACGCTCAAGAGTAATGCAACTCCCGCCCTCAAAGCAAAGCGCATTCACAAAATTGATTTTGTCCATGGCTTCTTGAAGACTATGCCCCAGAGCCGCCTTTTCGACTTTATCCATAAATTCCTCTTTAGTACCGAGGTCTTTCATTACTGTCTTTTCCATTATGTATTGTTTATCTATTGGTTATTGCTTTCCCTAGTCCGTGGGGTACGGGACGGTTTTTCCAAACCGTCAAAAGCTTTCATGGGAGTAGGAGACTCCGGGCAAAACCCGGAATGCGGAGACTTGTCTGTCTGGAGCTCGGCGTTATCCAGCTCCATGGCCAGCCAAAGCGATAACGCCATGAACAAGCCACTTGCAGCCGCCGCCGCCCGGCGGAACTGCTTGCCGTGCACCTTCATCTTCCCCTGCTTGCCCCAGTACAGGATCTCGATCACATGCCCCTTGTCCTTCAACTCATGGACGGTCTTCTTGATCACATCCCGGTCGGAATCGTACATCAGGGCCAGGGTCTTGCAGTCGTAAAACTCTGATTCAGGGTAGGTCATAATATTTTCATTGTTAAAGCTCGTGCCAGCCGAGCAGCTTCAATTCTTCGATCAGATCTTCTTCCATAATTCAGTCGTCGTAGTGTCCGTCAGGGTTGGGTCCGCAGCTCTTTGCATGCGGGGAACGGCCCATTTCAAACATGGCATCTTTCAAATCAGTGAGTTGTTCCCGCAACGTGGCGGCATACTCACCCGCCTGGTCCAAAGTCATCCAGCGGTCGTCTGCCCAGATAAGGCCCATTTCTTCGTCGTATTCGATAACCATTCTGCGGGTTCCTTTCTTGGATATTCAGGCTAGAGGAAGTTCCTCTCCAAATTCTTGACGCTTCATTTTTTCAAAAACGGATAAGAAGAAATCCTTCCCCTTCTGCGTCACCTTGGGAGTGCTATACACCCTCTCTTCTCCATTCTGGTACTTAGGCGTGGAGTTGATTTCAAACAACTTGCTTTCCACAGACTTCTGGGTAGGCAAATTATGAGTGCTCCCGGAACGCTTGATCAGCCATCCATTCTCACGGAACCACTCAAACAGGCGTTTTTCTCCCATGGGGTAGCCCATCTTGTTAATATCTTTGGCAAGCTGGTTCACGGAAATGCAATCTTTGGAAGCCTGGCTCACCTTGGAGAAAAGAACATGGTGGCTGTCTTCCTCGATTTTGGCTTCAAGCGCCTTGGTTTTATCTCGTTCGTCCGCCAGGGCTCCAACAATCTTCAAAACGGCGTGCGGATCGGAAAGGACTTTCATGAGGCTTTCACCCCTATCTTGATTTTTCAATTCAGCTTCCATCCGGTTGAACTCGGCAATGTAGGCTTCCTTGAACTGGGCCGCCTTCGCGCCGGTAAATCCCATGGCAAGGAAGGTGAAGCCGTCTCGGGTCATCAGAACTTCGGGCTGTAACTTGTTCTGCTTGTTAATGTAGGAGGACTCCTCAAAATTGAGCCGTCCGAATTCGGGGCTGCATTCGAGGTTTTCAATGTCTCGCAGGACATTGTCGTGTCTCTTCCCGAACTTCTCGGCCACGTCCCGGCTAGAGACGACAACCTTTCCTTCACGGACGGAGAGTCCCAGTGAAGACGGGACGGTGATGTGATTTTGAGTGTTCATATATAAATGATGGAGCACTGCGTTTTCGTTCATGCCGTCGGCTTCTTGGGGTTCTTCGGGCGGGGAAGGTTCCGGACTGTGGCAGGGGGAACATGGAACCCCTTGCGACGTGCTTCTCTCTCAATTGCTTCAACAATAGCTTCGGAAGGCTTAACGCCTTTCTCCGCTTGAGAAAGAAGGAAACTCTTACTTCCATCAGTTAATTTTTCGAGTTCTATATCTGGGATCATACGTCGTCTTGTTGCTGATGGATGTCTTTTTACATCAAATTGCTAACACGTCAACAAGAAATGTTTACATTATGAGATAATTCGATATATCTCCTTGTTGACATGCTGACAAAACGATGTAATATCAACGCATGACGCCGACCAAGGAAGACATTAAAAAATGGCTCAAAGCTTCTGGAATGACTCGTGAGGAACTCGCAAAAAAATGTGGAGTCAATAAAAGGACGGTCGATCTTTGGCTGAGTTCTGCGAGAGATGTCCCCTCAAAATCTTTGTTGGTTATCCAAAGATTAATGCAAGGAGAAGATGATTCTCTAAAGAAAATACACTTACCCTTGAGTGAAGAACAATGGGCTGTTGTGTGCGAAGCTATGAAGGGGCAATCTTTTTTGGAATTTGTCAACACAGCACTCCAAAACGCCGCTAAAGAAAAAGAGGGCGCCCGTAAGAAGTTTACCCCGGTAGAACCATTACCTGCTACATCTTTCTTGGATCAGCCTGTCCCGGTCATCGGTAATATCGCTGCTGGCGCATTGACGCCGGGTGACAACATACCCTATCATATTAAAACAGAACGCCCTGTTGGCAAGTGGGAATACGTCTTACAAGTGGAGGGAAAATCTATGGAGCCTTTCATCCCTGATGGTTCGCTGGTGGTCATGCGCAAGCACACCATCCCCCCTATCCCTAAAGTGGGAACCATTGTAGAATACAATGACGAACGAGGGGTTACTCTGAAAAAGCTCGGCCGCAAAAAAAATCCGGAAACCGGAAAAATGGAATACGTATTACATCCACTTAATCCCGACTTCG
>NZ_MNUD01000016.1:0-7198 GCF_001917295.1 Akkermansia sp. 54_46 | reverse complement strand
CTCCCATGATACACCACCCTCGGCTCCCCGTTCTCGTCCACCACCTTGGAAGCGTTCTGCGGGTCATGCTCCCAATCCCCAAACCAATTCTTAAACGCCTCCGTGCGCACGGAAAGCCACTGGTCTTCCGTCAGATTCGTATCTTTCCCGTTCGGGGCCTTCATGAACGTCCCGTCAGCGACCGCCTTCTTCCTGATTGTCTCTTTTTCCAGAGATAGGGAAAACGTCGCCGGAACAATAGCCCCGTCGTCAAACCGGCATTCCACTTCATTCACGTTGACAACATGCGCCCCTTGTGGTAAGGAAAAACCATCTCCCCCGCCAGCGGATTGGGACGGCAGAGCGGCCTTGCTTGCCGATCCTGGACCTAGGCGCGCGGTGCCGCTATTCGCGTTTGCAGGTTGTCGCTCTGCAAGGGGGAGCTTCTTCCCCAGCGGCTTCTTGCCCTGCCGCACTGGATAAGCCGAGACAATGGAATAAAACCCGTCCTTCCGGTCCAATTGCAGCAGCATCCATGAAGAAGGCTGCCTTCCCTTAACCAGCAACTCACGCCCGGGCGCCACCTCGTAAAGCTCGCTCACATTCGCCAGAATGGAACTGATATAGCGTTCCGGGGAACGGTCCTTCCAGAAGGAAAACCCGCGGGAAGCCAGGATATGGGTCAGTCCATAGCCGCGATGCTCCCCGACATCGGAACCCACCAGCAGCCGCACCGGCATGGCTGGCTGCCTCTTGCGGCGCGGAATCACAAACCAGTCAGGACTTCCGTCTTCCCGGGTGACGAACGTCTCCGGAGCCAGGACAGTTCCGGAACTATCCATGGCAACCACGGAAAACGTCGCCCCGGAAACGGGCACACGCTCGAACGGATTCACTTCACTCGTGCCGTCCCAGGCAAGGGCGCGGTCATGAAGGCGCAGCGCCGGGTCATGGGACTGCCATGCCCCCTTGGCTCTTTCCAAATCATGAATGGCCGCATTCAAATCTGCGTCCGTCTCCAGGCGGATGCCCATCCTGCCCGCCAAATCCTTCCGCCGGCTGATGCCTCTGGACTTCTTCAGAAGGGACAGGCGTTCGGCAATCAGGGCAATCCCCCGGGCCGCAAAGCGGGCCACCTTCTCGCAATCCTCCTGCCAGGACGTATCGTTGCCGAACAAATCAAACGCCTCTCCCTCCCGGGACTTCTCCGCAGCCACCCGGTCCGCCTCCTTAACATAGGCCGCCACGTAATCCCACGGCTTCCCCTTCTCGCGCAGTTGCAGGGCAAGCATCTGTCCCGCCTCCGTTGAAGACAGGCGACATACCTTCCACGCCTCGTTATCCGTAATCACCCCGTTCTTCAGGCGGGTAAACACCTCATCCCCGGCCAGGGTGGCAATATCCCAGCCCATCACATTGGCGGAACCGGGGCGCAAATACCCCTGCGCCTCCATCTCGTCCCGGCCCATATTGGAATTCCGGACAAAAAAAGCCACCTCCAGCGCGGACGCCTGACCGTCCAGCATATTCTGCCCGACGTCGTGCATCTTCGCCCAAGTGGCGTCATGCGCATCATCTTCTTCATACACGTAAGCCGGAATAAACTCCACCCCGTCGCGCACGGCCAAATCAAACCGGTGGCGTCCGGTAATCACATGCAGGGTTCCATCCCTGCGCCGCCACACGGAAATGGGCTGGGCGTCTTCCCGGAACCGTCCCTGAAGCTCGCGCCCCTTCACGGCTCCGCGTTCATTATGATCTCCCTGCTTGAACTGCTCCACATCCGGCGCCAGGGCCAGGGAATCCACCCGCACCTGGGCAAACACGCAATCCGGCGCCACCCGCACAAACGCGTGATCGCGGAACTCCGCGCCGGCCTCTTCATCGTGTTCGGCCTCTTCCCCCACCCCCTCCAGGGAGCCGCCGGCATCCTCCACCAGCGGAGCGGGGGATGCCGAATTCCCGGCAATGCCGGTCACGGGATCAGTCTCATCCTCCTCTTCCGCAGTCTCTTCCACATCCTCCGCGGCATCCATCCGCGCCATGGACTCTTCCAGCGCCTCCAGCTCGCCCAGCGTCATCGTGGCATCCCCCGGAGCCCTGCGGGAAGCAAGGTCCGCGTGCACCATCTCCACATCCAGTTTCTGCGCGGCATCCATCCGCGCCTGGCGGAAAACGCTCTCCGTACTCACGCCCACGGCCTGCAGGGCGTCCGCCAGGCCTCCGTGCTCTTCCATAAACTTCTTCCCCTCGTCCGTCGCGGCAAACTCGTTCCATTGCTCGCCCATGCGTATGATGCGGGCGGAATCCTCCAGATTCTTCAGGGCGAACTCCGCGGTGTCCTTTACCCACTGTGGCACGGGCAGGCTCTCAATATCCGCCAGGGAGGAAGACAGGGACAGGTTGGAAAAACTCTCCACCACGTCCCTGGCATCATGCGCCGGGCCCTCATACGTCCCCAGACTCACGCCGTACCTTCCCAGCACGGCGTCCGCCGCCTGCAAATGCTCCCACAAATCCTGCCAATCCTTCCCGGTCAGGTTCATGTAATGAACCAGGGCGGACTCCTGCACATCCTCCATCACGTTGGCCGTCGTGGCATGGCCTCCGGCGTAAAGCAGCAGGGAACTCCCAGGATCGGCCGCCATCGTAAACCGGTGGGCGAAGCTGGCCGCCGCCGTGCCGCTCTTGATCTCATCGGCTCTCCCCCTCGTAATCTCTCCGGAACGCACTGCATGATCAAGACGCCTCTCAAAAGCCGCCGCCAAATCGGCAATGGAACCAAGCTGAACCTTCCCCATCACTTCGGCATCCGTCCTGCTTCTGGCTTCCTGGACGGACACGCCCTCTTCCCGGACAATCGCGTCAATCCTCGCCTGGGCTCGCGCGGCCACATCCATCAACCCCGGGACGGTCATCCCTCCGGTTTCGGCGGCCGCCTTCCGGTACTCCGCAGGCGCTTCCTCGGACAACATATCCAGCGTCTCAATAAAATCCATCTTCCCGGCTTCCGAAATCGCGGCATTCCCCAGCACGGCATCCTGCATCACGCGGACGCCATTCAAATAAGCCCCCTGCAGCACTACCTGAACCAGGGCGTCCGTCTGCTCCTCGTTCATCTCCACGCTCCTGTCTTCCTCCATCTTCACGCCGTTCACTACAGCGCCCTCCCGCAGGCTCACCTCGTACCTGTCCGTTCCTTCCAGCTTGCGGATACGGCCAATGTTAGCCTTCTCCAGCACCTTGTCCAGAGCGCCGGACATCTGGTACAGCCGGGCCTCCTGCCGGTCCGCCAGCTCGGCGCCGGCCTTCCGCGCCCGTTCGGCGGCTCCTTCTGGATCCTTCAATACATCAGTCTCGAAATACTTCTGGGCCAGCGCAGCCTTGTGCTCCGCCGTGGAAAAAGACGCCATCTCTTCGGCATGCTTCTTCGTATATCCGGCCAGCTGGGCCCGCTGCGCATCCGTCACGAACGCCGCCACTTCCTGCTTCATCCTCGGAGCGTGGCCGGCAGCCATGGCCGCCACAAACAACGCGCATCCGCCGGACTGCTCCACATCCCCCATCGCCTGAAGCACGGGGCTCACCACCTCGAAATCCTTCGGCTTCACCTCCATTCCCGTCATCCCGGACAACTTCCGGGCCGTCCACTCGAACAACTCCCCGGCCAGGGGTTCCGCCGCCATCTCTTCCACGTAGGCAAACGCCGGGGTGGAAAGCATCTTGCCGGTTCTCGTCCCGGCAAAAAACGTGCGCCCCGGCACCTTCGCGGCCAGTCTCGCCAGGGCGCCGGTTCCCGTCCTGGTCATCAGCTTGTTGATGGCCCCCATGCGCCCGAACACGGAAAATACCCCAAACCCCTTTTCCTCCACCGTATTCCGCAGCCCGTTGATCGTCACGTCCACCAGGGAATCCCCGTTGCGGGAGGCGGCATTCCCGGCGTGCCCCATATCCCCGGCCAGCGCCAGGGCCCAGCCGCCGGGAGCCATGTAGGAAAGGCTCTGCCCGGTGATATTCCCGGCTCCGTTAATTGCCTTGACGTACCAGGACGCATCAGGGCTCGTGCCCCGCATCCGCTGTCCGAACTCGTGCATCACATCCTGCATCGTATTCAGCGCCTCTCGTTTTTGCTCGTAGCGGTCGAAGAGCTGCCTTTGTCCGTCAAACGTATCCTTCACCCCCTGCAGGGGAGCAATATTATTGGAATACCACTCTTCCATTCCGCTCATGCCGGGAATGTCCCTCACCGCCTGAACCGCCTTCACGCCCAGGCTCTCCGCGCCGCGCGCCGTGTCGGCAAAACTTCTATACAAATTGCGCCAGAAAGCAGCGGAATCCGTCTGGCTCTCCTGAACCTTCCGGTCAATCGCGGTCATCAGCAACATCAACGCCTGCTGGTCCAGCACCTCATTCCCGTTGACATTCACTGTCAGCAGATCGGCCATGTCCAGCGCGTCGGAGCGCCAGACATCCTCAAACCCACGCCTCTCGGCAAAAGCATACGCCCGCCGCGCCCTCATGATGGAATCGGCAACCTTCTGCGGACTCTCGGCATACTTCAGCAAATCGGCAGGACACGCGTCCCAGCTGCCTTCCTTCCCGGCTACGCAATCCACCATTCGGTGGGAAATTTCCTCCTGTTCCTGCTGGACTCTTCTCGTCCGTTCCTTGTAGGCGGCATCCTCTACGCGTGTTCTCTCGGAAAAATCCTGCCACACAGCGCGGTGAGCCTCCCCCATATCCTTAAACTGTGGGGCCTCCTTACCTTGCCGGGCCCAATACAAATACGGGTCGGCGGCTTGGTCCAGACCAAACAGGGAAACGCACACATCAAGGCCCAGGCAAGCCTCCTCGTCCGGTGTGACTGGGGGCTGGTAGCCTTCCGCCTTCACCAACCCTCAGGCGACTTTCGTCGGGCTTGAACTCCGGAAGCTTCCGGGAACCCGGCACCTGTCCCCAGTCTTGCAAGGAAGTAGGGGCGTCATTCTCCTGCAAATGGTCAAAGGACTCGGGAAGAAGGTCGGAATGTTTCGCCTCCTGCGCCAAGGGGAAAAAGTCTGTTTCAAACATGGTAATCAATTAAGCTTTAAGTTGAAAATAATATTCGGAAACCCCCTTCACCCAGTGGGAATTCAATCCCTTGGGATCGTTGGATGCTCCGGGGGGAGCGTACTTCTTGCCAATGGCGGCAATCGTTGTCAGTCCTTTGCCCAGGTAATTCCGGGCGAGCTGTCCGGCCATGTACTCAATACCGGCCTCGACCGTTTCAAAAGACCGGGGACCTCTGCCATACGGACTCACGCCCATGGCATTCTTCTTGTTCCGGAAAGCAGAACTGGTGCCGTTGCCTGTTTCGTGGATGGCAATGGCCATCAGCAAATCAGGGTCCACACCGTACTTCTCCCCGGCCCGCCGGAAGGCAGATTCGTACTGTTGAAGAGCGGGAGAAAGTACTTGGGCGGCCTTCTGCGGGGAAGAAACAGGCTGGTTCAGTACGCTGGTTGTTCCTTGTCGCTGCGGGGCATAAAAATTCTCCTGGTCTTCGTGGAGCTGTCTGGCATACGCCGTCGCGTCCTCCGGAGAATTGAACACGCCCAAGTGTTTACCGGTTTGCTTGAACTGATTCACGGCATCGTCCTCGGAAAGAACCTTGCCGTCCTCGGAAACGGTAGGAATCAGGTATTCCTTCCCGTCCATCTCCACGGAAATGGAACGCACCGTACTGATGGAGCCGTCGGCATTGCGGACGACGGGCCGTGTACTCAAATCAATATTGCCGGGCTCAATCATGCCGGGCACCTCTTCGGGGGCAAAACGGACGGTTGCTTTCCCCTTGTCCCCCGCGAGCATGATCAGGCGGTTGCCGTACTCGTCGCCAGAAAGCTCAATCCCCCTGTTAGGGCCTTCATAAAAACCCACTACAGGAACTTCGTTGTAAGCCTTGGACTGGTCCATGGTGGCTTTCAGACAGGGGCGACTTCCGTACTTCTGAACAAGCTGCTGGTACATTTCCTTGGGCACGTAGGCCCCGGCGCGCCTGCCAGCCACAAAGGACATGGGGACGGCCAAGGGGGCGCTGTCTTTCACAACCTCCACTTGCGGCGTGTAGGGAACCTGCTTCTTCTGATACTCCTTCCACTCCCTATTCTTCCGGTCAATGAAATCCTTCCCGGAATCCGGCATGCGTTCCCTGGTGTCTCCTACCTGGGCTTCACTGTCAAAAGCGCGGGAAATCTCCTTAGACTTCTTCTCGACATCCAGCTTTTCCGGATGCTCGTACTCGTTCAACTCTTTGGCTTTCTTTGCGGCAAATCTGAAAATCTGCATCCGGTCGTCGTGGATGCTCGCCTCCGGATTCCGATCTCGCCAATAGGCCATCTGGACGCGTACATACTCATCAATCTGGCTCTCTATCAAATTTCTGGCCGCCTCCTTCTCCTGAATCTTCTTTTGGTCACCTTTTCTGTACGCATCCCGTACTGAAGCGGATCTGTTCGGAATATACGCATCATCCGGAATATGGCGTAGCACCAGACCGATGTCATTTCTGCGTGCGCCCTTGGCGGCATCCAGTCGGGAAATCATCTTATCCATCACCACGGCGCGGATATACTCCTGGTTTCCCTCATAAGCCCCCAGGAGTGCCCACTTCTTGGCGGTGCGCTCGGCAATTTGATTAGCCTCCTCGCGAGATTGAGGAACAGGAAGCTTGTCCAGTTCCATATTGAACGCTCCCCTTATTTCCACCTTGTCCCGTTCCGTGAACCGTCCGCCGTTTTTTTGGGCATTGCGGGCCCATCTCCACATCTGTTCAGTAGCTCCGTTGGGCAACTGTTTTTTCAGGGCTTCAATATTCTTTTCCTGAATCTTGCGGCGGTCCTCTGCTGAAAGAGGGGCAGGCGTGGCCTCATCAGCCAGACGTCGGCGCACTTCGCGTTTGGCCCGGTCCAGATCAATGGGATTCAGGTCATTGTACAGTCCCTTGTTGATAGCCGCAGCCGTACGGATGGGATCGGCGGCGACACTGGAAAACAGGGCTGTTTTCAAATTCTCCTGCTCATTCGCATATCTGGATTTTCTTCCCTGAACAATTAGCAGTTGCCCTTTAGCAGAATCAATAGCTCCTGCTCTTACACCTTCATGAACAAGATCTTCATACCAGCCCCAATTATTCGTTTCTTCGGCCAGTTTCAAACTGGAATTCAAGGCCGTTTCCTGC
>NZ_MNUD01000024.1:0-54455 GCF_001917295.1 Akkermansia sp. 54_46 | reverse complement strand
GAATGTCATCGGCTCTGACATTAAAGATTACGAATGGACTCACCGATGGAACAATCTGGTCACATTTTCGTCAAGAAACAGCATGTATCATAGCTATGTCTCTAAAATCATGGAGAAAAGATTCATCCCCATGCTGGTGAAGTACTTCCCCGACCAGGCCGGGAAAGTCGTCAAATACATCAGGAAGGCGGGATACGGAGACGGCGAGGTTCTCGACCTCATCGAAGGTTCTCGACCTCATCGACCGAACGGCTGGATACAACTCCAACACCGCCTACCTCTACCAGGGGAAAAGCGGGGAGGAACACAGGAAAAAGCTTCAGCAAAAAATACGGAATTCCTGTCCAGCCGCGAGCCGGAATGCCAATAAATAAAGGATAAAACGCCGGTCGTACTCAATAACATGCCTCAACAGCGTTCACCGGAAAACTCCGGAGTCCTGTAAGCAGTCCACTGTTTTTCCTTGGCAGGTTTCCGCCTCCGGCTATCATGCGGGCATGGGCCTTTTTCAGGATCAAACCAGCTCTTTGTCGGAAATCAAGCGGCTTGCCGCCCTCGTCACGGATCCCTCCCGCAGGGGGGAGATCGGTTCGGATCAATGGCCTCTGGCCATGATCGCCTACGGGCTGGTCACCTGCAATGAAACGGGAAGAGAAGAAGAAGGCGTCATCATTTACAACATGTTCCAATCCCGCTGCGCTCCGGACGCCCGCCGCAAATGCGCTCTGCAACTGGCAGCTTTTATCCGGCAGCGCAAAGGGGACGGATGGAGGGCCCTGCTGCCTTTTGCCATGGCGGATGAGGCGCCGGATATCCGCAGGCAATCCGCTTTCCTTATTTATACGCTGGCCGCGCCCCAGCCGGAGGAGCGGTTTCCCGGAATTGCCGGATTGGCGAATGTCATCTGCGCCTCTCCCTGCCCCGGACAGGCATCCATGGCTCCGGCGCTGGACGCCCTGATGAGCCTGGGAGACATGCGGTTTGCCCCTTATCTGTCTTTCATTTCCAAAAATCTCCCTCCCGGGCGCCTCGCGGACCTGCTGGCCGAAACGGAGGCCATTCCCACGGACCTGGGCTGCGGATGGCTGCTGGATATTCTGGATGAACATCCGGAGCTTTCCTCCACCATTGCGGCGGTACTGGCCGGGATGCCCTCCAGAGCCGGAGAAGTGCTGGACGTGGTCGTTCCCGTTCCCTCCTGGCAATTCACCAATTCCGCCGTCCAGCCGCTCCATTCCTGGAGTATTCCCGAATACAGGCTGCGCATGGAAGAGCGGCTCTCCAGATATCTTGCCCCGGAAGAGAGGGAAGCCGTGGACCGGGCATGGAGCTGAGTCTTCCGGTGTATCCCAACCCGCTGCATTTTTCAAAAAGCCGTCTCCCAAAAATGCGGAACGGCTCTTCTGATTCGGAAAATACAGGCTAAGGGGAGTTCCACAAACAGGCAAAACGCAATATGAGCCTGATGTCCTACAGGCTCATATCGGCAAAAGCCCCCCAAGGATAATTTGCTTCAAGAGGGAAAAATCCCCCATGGCGCGGATTTCCCCGTCCATTCATTCACCTCGCCACTACGTGGCGATGGTGGAAATCCACAAAGCTCCGGTATGTCTCCTCATCCAGCAAATCTCCATGCGTCATCAGCAGAAGCGGGAAAGGTTCACCCTCATCCGTATAAGGAGGATGGATATAATCAAACTGCGGATTGGGGACAAAGCCGTGCCTCTGATAAAACCCCAGCCGCCGGCGTGAGATCCCGTCCTCCGGAGGATCAATTTCCAAAATAACCTTGTACGGAAACGCATCCCTCAATTCTTCCAGAATCCTTTGCCCGGCGCCCTGGCCGCGCAGGGAGGCATCCACGGCAAAATACTCCAGATACACGAATTGTTCCCGACGCCACGTCACCAGCATCGCAACCACCCGGCCTTCCCCATTTAAAAATACTTCATAACAAAAACCGGGGTCTTGAAACGCCAACGGGAAATCCTGTATCCGCCGCTGTTCATGCACCGGAAAGCTTGTCCGGTAAATATCCAGAGAATCCAGGAACAGCGGATCATCCACACCCGTCACACGGCGCTTGGTCAGCGATTCAGACTTCATGAACCATATCCAACCACACCCGTCTCCTTTCGGCAAGTCCTCCGGAAAGTCTTCCCCAGTCATACAACCAGTTGTTCAGACTTAAATTGATGCAGAGCTTCCCAATCAAGGAGAAGGAAGAAAAATACCTTCGCGCGGCGATACGGAGACAAGGAAATCCCCGTCTGCCTGCCGGGATTGACGGCAGCCCCGGCGCCTGTACAAGGGATGCCGAAACAGAGGCATTCCATGTTCTCTTTTATCTCTATGAATTTACTTTTACCTGATGTATAGAAAGATCCTGCTCACGCCATGAATTCCATTTGAAATTTTACTCCGGAAACATGGAAACCCGTCTAAAGCCATGATGCCGCCCGTCAAGATATTCCTGCTGCTGATTTTTTCCTGGGCAGCTTTCCCCCGCCCTCTCCAGGCCCGGGAAGAGCCGCCCGCATCCCCCTCCTGGCCGTGCTGTGTTCCTGCACGCTCCGGCAGCCGTATTCTCTTTCTGGGAAACAGCTATACGTTTTTCAACCGCATGCCCGCCATGGTTAAAGCCATGGCAGACACCAAAGGATTGCGGCCGGACGTGCACATGCACGCGGCTCCGGCAGCATCCCTCCAGTCCCATTGGAATGACAGGCGTGCCCGCAACAACATGGAAGGAACGGCATGGGACTTCGTTATTCTCCAGGACCAAAGCGCTACACCTGTCCGGGCTCCGGAACGAACCATGGAGTTCGGAGAAAAATGGTGCTCTCTGGTACGAGCCGCCAAAGGAACGCCCATCCTGATGCTGACGTGGGGGAAAAGAGGAGCTTCCGGAACTCCGGACCCGCAGGAGCAAAAGGCTCTTCTTGAAACGTATTTGAAACTTGCCCGGAGGGAAAAAGCAGCGCTTGCCCCCGTGGGCATTGCCTGGGAGAATTGCCTCAAACGCCATCCAGGCATTCAGCTGTACCAGCCTGACGGCCGGCACCCGACGGAGGAAGGGAGCTACCTGACGGCATGCGTAATCTACTTCACGTTATTCGGAAAATCTCCGCTGGGCCTGCCGGGCCGCTTGTCCTTGAAAGGGACGCGGCTAAGCAATCTTCCCGCAGACAGGGCCAGAATATTGCAGACCGTCGCCAGGGATACATGCAGGCAGTTCTTTTCCGCCACTGCCGGAACCCGTCCCGCAACTGCCGGATTGCAGGCCTCTGCATTGTCTCCGCATAGCGCAAAATCTACTCGCAAAACGGGCACGGGCCCTTTACCATGGCAACGGACATATATACTATTATGAGCGAACAAGTCATTATCATCGGTGCCGGCTGCGCTGGTTACACGGCGGCCATTTACACCGCCCGCGCCAATCTCTCTCCGCTTCTGATCACGGGTTCCCAAATCGGCGGACAGCTGACCACCACGACGGAAGTGGAAAACTTCCCCGGCTTTCCGGACGGCGTGATGGGGCCGGACCTGATGTTCCTGATGCAGCAGCAGGCGGAAAAGTTCGGCACCCGGTTTGCATATGAGGACGTCAAGAGCGTCGTCAGGGATGAAGCCACCGGACTGTTCACCGTGAAGACCAGCGGCCAGAATTACGAAACCCGGAGTATCATTGTGGCTACGGGAGCATCCGCCCGCTATCTGGGAATCCCGGGAGAGGAAGGGCTGGTAGGCCACGGCCTCACCGCCTGCGCCACCTGTGACGGAGCTTTTTACCGGGACGTGCCTGTGTGCGTGGTAGGCGGAGGAGACAGCGCCTGTGAAGAAGCCATGTTCCTGACGCGCTTCGCTTCCCGGGTGTATCTGATCCACCGCCGCGACACGCTCCGCGCTTCCAAAATCATGGCGGAACGAACGCTGTCCAATGAAAAGATTTTCCCCATGTGGAATTCCACCATCGTAAGCTATAAGACGGACGACAAGGGAGAACTGGAAGCCGTCATGCTGAAGGACGTAGTAGAAGGGGATGAAACGGAACTTCCCGTCAAATGCGTCTTTATGGCGATCGGGCACACGCCGAACACTTCTTTCCTGGGGGATCTGGTGGACCGGGACGATGCCGGCTACATTATCCGGAAAACAGGGATGATGGCGACCAGGACGCCGGGATTGTTCGCCGCCGGAGATGTGGCGGATCCTCACTACCGCCAGGCCATTTCTTCCGCCGGAATGGGCTGCAGCGCCGCGATTGAAGCGGAACGCTACCTGCTGGGGCTGTAAACCCATCTTTCGGGAAGGGCCGGAAATCCCGCTGGGAATTCCGGCCCTTCCCCGCTACAGGAAAACGGACATGCACCATTACAGCATTTTTGAGCTTTTCAGCATCGGCATAGGTCCTTCATCATCCCATACCGTAGGGCCCATGCGGGCGGCGCACCGCTTTCTTGAACAGATACGCCACTCCCCGCGCTTGGCGGAAATCTCAGGCATCCGCTGCGAATGCTATGGCTCCCTGGCCGCCACCGGACATGGGCACGGCACAGACACAGCCATCATGCTGGGGCTTCTGGGGGAAGAACCCCATACGGTGGAGCCGCGCAGCATTCCCGGAAAAATCGCCCGCCTGCACCAGCAGGAAACGTTGTCCGTCACGGAAGAAAAAAACGTCCGCTTCTCTCCTTCCCGCGACTTGGATCTTTCCCACTACCAGCCCCTGCGCCTGCATCCGAACGGGATGCAGTTTACTGCCGTCAATCAGGACGGAGACCCGGTGGAAGACGCGGTATTTTATTCCACGGGGGGCGGGTTCGTCTCTTCCGAACAGGAACTTCTGCATCCGGAAGAAAGGGACCGGGAAACCTTTCCTTTTCCTTATGAATCCGCGGAGGAACTGCTGCATATGGCTGATGAGCGCGGATGCCCTCTTTCCTCCATTGTCATGGCGAACGAATGCGCCATGCTCCCGGAACGGGAAGTCCGTGAAAAACTGGACCTGATCTGGGCGACGATGAAGCAGTCCATCTCCAACGGCATGAGCGCGCGCGGCAACCTGCCGGGCGTTCTGCAGGTTCCGCGCCGGGCCAAAACTTTGCGCAAGAATCTTCTGGTGCACGGAGAATCAGCCTTGAAAGACCCTCTCTCCATCATGGACTGGATCAATCTGTACGCCATTGCCGTAAGTGAGGAAAACGCGGCCGGCGGCCGCATCGTCACCGCTCCGACCAATGGAGCGGCGGGAATTGTTCCGGCCGTTCTTAACTACGCCACCAAATTCTGCGTTTCCCCGTATCCGGATGCCGTGCATCGCTTCCTGCTCACCGCCGGGGGAATCGCCATCCTGTACAAGAAAAACGCCTCCATTTCCGGCGCGGACGTAGGCTGCCAGGGAGAAGTGGGCGTAGCCTGCTCCATGGCCGCCGCCGCTCTTGCGGAGTACCTGGGGGGAACACCCCACCAGGTGGAAAACGCCGCGGAAATAGGCATGGAGCACAATCTGGGCCTCACCTGTGATCCTATTGCGGGCCTCGTCCAGATACCCTGCATTGAGCGCAACGCCATCGCCGCCATCAAGGCCATCAACGCCGCCCGCATGGCCCTGGGCGGTACGGGCGCTCATTTTGTCCCGCTGGACAAGGTCATCCGCACCATGCTGGACACCGGAAGGGACATGCAATCCAAATACAAGGAGACCGCCCAGGGCGGCTTGGCCGTCAACGTGGTGAATTGCTGAGGGTACATGAACCCCCTCCCTTGTCTTTTCACGCGCGTCTGTTCCCGCAAAAAACGCTCCGCCGGATTGACAGATACGGGGAGCAAAGGTAGGGTGCGGGCATGCTTTCACGCCTTTTTCTCGCTCTGGCCCTGTTGCTGGGCGGCACGGGACTGTCCCGGGCCGTTCACGTCGTCATGTGCGGCGGCCCCGCACTCAGGCAATGGGAAGGGCTGAGAATACAGCCTGACAGGCATGACAACTGGTGGGCCAACTTTGTAAGGGCCTCCACCATCCGCATCGCCCAGATCCAGCAGCAAGATCCTGCCGCCAGAATCACCTGGATTGTTTACCGCCCCGGTTACGCAACCCGGGGGAAGGAAGACGGAAAACCTTACACCCGCTGGATTGCGGACCTGGCTTCCAAGTATAAAATCAGGCTCGTCTGGGTAAACAGCGCCGACCAGGCCATCCGGGCGCTGAATTCCTCCCCGCGCTTCCACGGCGACAAGGTGGAATCCTTTTACTACTTCGGCCATTCCAACTGCTATGCGTGGATGCTGGACTACGGCAACAATATCATGGCCGTTTCCACGGAATGGATCCATGAGACGGACCTGAACAGGATACGGCGGGATATTTTCACGCCGCAGTCCGACTGCTGGAGCTTCGGCTGCTATACGGGAGCCAGCATGTCCCGCTGGTGGAAACGCATCGTAGGCGTCCCCCTCTGGGGCAACACGGAATCCACCCGCTACGGCCCCGTCTCTGACGGCAGGCTGCCGGAAGGCGCGGGAAAATGGGTTAAATAGCAGGCTTGCACCGCTCTTTCCTTTAAAGACAGGCTCCCTAAAATCGGGAGCCTGTTTTGTTGCCTTTCATGGAAAGCGAGGATATGCCGGATTTTCAATCCGGAAGTCAAGCGTAAATTCTGATAACCAAGAATTTGTGCCGAACTTTATTGCATCATTGAAAACCTTTTTATGCATACGGAAAGCCTGCCGAAATATCCACCCGTGCAGAAACCGCCGCCAGCTTTTGAGACTGCTCAAGATAAGTCTGAAAACCGGAGAACTCTTTTCCCTGAAAGCTGGTACATCTGCCGGGAATGTCCGTTTCAACAGCCGCAGGAAACAGTCCGTACCCTGCAGAAAGAGAAACTCATGCACTATTTTCAGGGCATATCGGATTGAAAATCCGCTTTATTCATCATGAGCGGGTTCAAGACAGCCCGGCAAATTACAGCAATAAAAAAGAGCAACGAACAACCATGAAGAACACATTATTTCTTTCCGGTCTTATGGCTTTGTGTTGCGGCGCAGGGATGGCCGCCACCGTAGCAATCGACCTAAATGGGGAGGCAGCCGAAGGGGCATCTCTGCCTGCAAACCTTAAATTGTCTGGATTCGGAGACGTCAACAGCGGAAATGTCATCACTGCACAAAAAGTCGTCACATGGTTGCAAGGCACCACCGGCTGGCAAGGCACTACTGCAAACGGCAATTCCGGCTCCGGTATTTACGGCAGCGTCACCGCATCCGGGGATACTGATGTATCCGTGTCTTTCATCAACAGAAATGCTTACGGCGGCTCTATCGTGGGAACAGCGGTAACGCTTACCAGTGATTACGCCAGTTATACCGGATTGACTCTTTCCGTGGACTGCGCCGGGCTGCAATCCGGAGCAAACTTCACGACGCTCAATATCGTTTATCAGACGGCAGAAGGCTGGCAGATCAGCCAGTTGACCGGCCAGGCCTCTTCTCTGATTCAAACAGGCATGACCCTGTCCGTGGACTTGAGCGGTACTCCCCTTACCAGCGACACGGCTTACATCGTGATGTCCACCCGCAATGGCGGCGGAAACACGAACTCCAACCTGCTTTTTTCCATGTCAGCCACTGCTGAGGATGTCGTTCCGGAACCGGCTACGGCATCCCTGAGCCTTTTGGGCCTGTCCCTGCTGATGCTGCGCCGCAAGCGCTGAAATAAAAAACGCGATCTTTCCCGTTTTTCAACAACTGTCCGGGGTGTAAAATCTCGGACAGTTTTTCATTTTTAAGCCTGAAGGCTTGCAATCGTATTGCCATATGACCGGGCTGCCGTATAATGGGGGCGGACGGAAAATATCCGTCATTTTCTGACAACAATCATGAACCAAGCACCCCATGTTGCCATCGTCGGCGCCACCGGAGCGGTGGGCGTTGAAATCCTGTCCTGCCTGGAAACACGCAATTTTCCCGTAGGTTCCCTGAAGCTTCTGGCCTCCGCCCGGTCCGCCGGAAAACAGGTCGCTTTCCGTGGGAAAATGCTGACTGTAGAAGAATTGACGGAAAAATCCTTTGATGGGGTGGATATCGCCCTGTTCAGCGCAGGCGGAGGCATTTCCCTGAAATTCGCTCCTATCGCGGCGGCTGCGGGCTGTGTGGTCATTGACAATTCCTCCGCCTTCCGGCAGGAGCCGGACGTGCCCCTGGTGGTGCCGGAAATCAATCCGGAAGCGGCCTTCAACCACCCCCGCAATATTATCGCCAACCCGAACTGCACCACCATCATTACGCTGATGGCCCTCTTCCCTCTGCATCAGCGTTTCGGGTTGAAAACCGTCATCGCCTCCAGTTATCAGGCGGTTTCCGGCAGCGGCCAGCACGGCATTGCGGAACTGGAAACCCAGGTGCGCGCCGTAGTGGACGGCCATCCCGTAGTGAAAAATGTTTATCCCCACCAGATAGCCTTCAATCTTCTTCCCCAGATCGATTCCTTTACGGAAAACGGCTATACCAAGGAAGAGCTTAAGATGCTTAATGAAGGCCGTAAAATTCTTTCCCTGCCCGAACTCAAGGTAACATGCACCTGCGTGCGCGTGCCCGTTTACCGTTCCCATTCCATCTCCGTTACCGCCCAGTTTGAAAAACCTGTGGACTTGGAAACTGCCCGCAGCGCCTATGAAGGCAAACCCGGAGTCGCCCTGATGGACAACCCAGCGGAGGGCGTGTGGCCCACCCCGCTGGACAGCACCAACGGAGATACCTGCTACGTAGGGCGCATGCGCATGGACATGGCGATTGACAATGCCCTGACTCTCTGGGTCGTGGGCGATCAGGTCCGAAAAGGGGCCGCGCTCAACGCCGTACAAATCGCGGAATTGCTGGTCAACCGCTGACCTGTTTCCTCCACACCCCGCACCTATTCCATAACGCCATGTGTGAACAATCACTGAACGACTACATCACAGAACAATGCGCCCTGATTGACGCAGCGCTGGACAGACTGCTGCCAGCAGAGAACGAAAGCCCCGAAACCATCCACAAAGCCATGCGCTACAGCATATTTGCGGGGGGGAAAAGAATGCGCCCCGTCCTTTGCCTGGCGGCGGCAGAGGCCTGCGGAGGACTGGCAGTGGACGCCTTGGTTCCCGCCTGCGCCGTGGAAATGATGCATACGTATTCCCTCATCCATGACGACCTGCCAGCCATGGACAACGACGATCTGCGCCGTGGGAAACCCACCAGCCACAAGGCCTTCGGAGAAGGCGTCGCCATCCTGGCGGGAGACGCGCTGCTGACGGAGGCTTTTGCCGTAATCGCCCAGGTGGACGATACGGAACGCTATACCGTCAGGGATTACGTGAGGGAGCTGGCAGCCACCGGCGGCAGCACCATGCTCATCGGAGGCCAGATTCTGGATTTGGAGGGAGAACACAAGCAGCTTTCCGAACCGGAAGTCCGCACCGTGTACGAAGGGAAGACGGCCGCCCTGCTAACCACGGCCCTTCGCTTCGGCGGCATGTCCGCAAACGCCACGGAGTCCCAGCTGGAAGCTCTGACGGACTTCGGTTACAACCTGGGGCTGGCTTTCCAGGTGATTGACGACATTCTGGATCTGACGGCTTCCACGGAAAAACTCGGCAAGACCGCCGGCAAGGACGTCAATTCCCAGAAATCCACCTGTCCGGCCCTGATTGGCCTGGACGGCGCCCGTTCCGAAGCCAAATGCCGCACTCAGGCGGCTCTGGATGCCCTGATGATTTTCCCGGAAGAACGCCGCGCCCGCCTGGTGGAACTGGCCAACTATCTTCTTAACCGCGAATATTAAGCCGCTTTTCTTTCATGCCCGCAGAAACCGTATCCGACAACGTGGAAACCCTGATCAATCTGGCGCTGGCCGAAGACTTCGGCTCCGGCGACGTGACTTCCACATACTTCGTCCCGGAACATCTGACAGCCAGAGCTATTTTGACCCCCCGGAAAAAAGGCGTTCTTTCCGGCGTCAATGTCGCGGCGGAAGTTTTCCGCAAGGTGGATCCCACCCTGAAGGTGGAAGTTTACCTGCATGACGGGGAAGCCGTGGCGCCCGGCGCCGTGGTGATGCTTATTGAAGGTTCCGCCCGCTCCATTCTTGGGGCGGAACGCACCGCCCTCAACTTCATCCAGCGTCTTTCCGGAGTAGCTACGCTCACCAGACAATATGTGAAAGCCGTTTCCCACACCAGCGCCCGCATTCTGGATACCCGCAAAACCACTCCCGGCTACCGTCTGCTGGAAAAAGCGGCCGTGCTCCATGGCGGAGGCACCAACCACCGCATGGGCCTTTATGACCGCGCCATGGTGAAAGACAACCACCTGATGACGGATGGAAATACGGAACACCTCCAGGAATGCATCAACAGGCTGCGTCAGGAAAAGCCCGGTGTGGAAATCCAGCTGGAAGCGGACACCCTGGAACAGGTGGGCAACTTCCTTAAACTGGAAGGCGTGGACCATATCCTTCTGGACAACATGACGCCGGAAATGCTGAAACAAGCCGTCGCCATGCGCGGAGGACGCACCACCCCCCTGCTGGAAGCCAGCGGAGGCGTTCATCTGGATACGGTAGCCGCCATTGCGGAATCCGGCGTGGACTTCGTCTCCGTAGGCTACGTGACCCACTCGGCCCCCTCCCTGGACCTGGGGCTGGATTTCAGCGTAGAATAACCCCTCATCGTTCAACACGCCATGGACTTGTCCAATTTCAGAGAAGAATACCTCAAAGGCCAGCTGCACAGAAAGGACCTGGCGGAAAATCCCTTTGAACAATTCCAAACCTGGTTTGAACAGGCCCTGAAAGCGGATATTCCGGAACCCAACGCTTTTTCCCTGGCCACGGCGGACGCCCAGGGCAGGCCCTCCCTACGCACCGTGCTGCTCAAATATTTTGACCGGACGGGCTTTGTTTTCTTCACCAACTACGGCAGCCACAAGGCCCGCGATATTGAAGAAAATCCACAGGTCTGCATGATGCTTCCGTGGGTAATGCTGGAACGCCAGATCATCATTTACGGAAAAGCCGTCAAAGTCTCCCGCGCGGAATCCCTGAAATATTTCCTCACCCGCCCCAAGGAATCCCAGCTTGGAGCTTGGGTTTCACACCAAAGCTCCGTCATTTCCGGAAGAAAACTGTTGGAAATGAAGTTGATGGAACTGAAAAACAAATTCTCCAAGGGAGAAATACCCCTTCCCTCCTTCTGGGGCGGCTACCGAATTATCCCGGATACCTTTGAATTCTGGCAGGGCGGCCCCGGCCGCGTGCATGACCGTTTCATGTACAAACTTCAGGAAAACGGCTCCTGGACAATTGAACGCCTTCAGCCATGACCGTCCGGCGCACAACAAACCAGGGGCTTTCTTTCCTGGACGTAACAACACCGCTCTGCACGGCATCCCTGTGCCTTCAGGGAGCGCACCTCACCTCATGGAAGCCGGCAGGGCATGAGGAATGCCTTTTTCTTTCTCCCAACGCAGCCTTTGTCCCCGGCAAAGCCATCCGCGGAGGCATCCCCGTCTGCTGGCCCTGGTTCGGTCCCCGGGAAGGCGCGCCGTCCCACGGCATAGCGCGCACCTCGGAATGGCGCCTCCACCACCAGGAAATGGACAAGCGCGGCAACGTCCTGCTCTCCCTGGCTTTCTATCCGGAAGATGAATCCTATCCCGCCGCCATCCTGCGTCTTACCCTGGGCCGCACGCTGACCATGAAGCTGGAAACCACGGCGCGCACGCAGCCCTGCAAGCTCACGGAAGCCTTCCACAACTACTTTGCCGTCGGCAACCTGACCAAATGCCGCGTTCATGGGCTGGAGGACATCCCGTTCCGGGAAGAAGCCGCCCAGCCCATGAAGCACGGAGAACGCCCGCTGGCGCCGCTGGGGTGTCTGGACCGCGTTTACAACTTCCCCTCCTGTTCGGGAAAAACAATGCTGGAAGACCTCATGCTGAACCGCGCCATCACGGTGGAGCGGAATCATGCCTCTTCCGTCATCGTCTGGAATCCTGGACAACAGGGCGCCAAAAACATGGCGGACCTGGGTGCGGAGTCCTGGAATAAATTCCTGTGCATTGAAACGGGAAACGCGGAGCCCCGTTCCATTTCCCTCGCCCCCGGACAAACCCATACCCTTTACCAAAAAATTTCCGTAAGGCATATGGAGGAAGCCTGCTCTCCCCGTTAAAACGGCAGACAACATTACCTCTCAAATAATGTTCCGGAACATTTCCTTGCCGCCCTTCCGGAATTTCCTTTGTCACCCTTGCCTCTCAGACCGCCTCCAAAAGAAAAAAATTGGCGCAGGCACGGGAAAAACCCGCATCTTGCCCCGGCAAAAGGAAAAACCCCGCGGAAGAACATCAATGACGCCCTTCCGTGGATAAACAGAAGGTCCTTACAGCTTAATTTCAGTATCCCCCTTCCTTACTGAATAAGTATTGCCATTAATGATTAGAGAGTAAGAAGCATTCGACGTGACCGACACCGTGCCTTTACCATCAAAAACAATATCGGTTACAATATCGCCAAACCTCAAATTCCTGATTCCATGGCGGCCCTTATTTTTCTTCAACCTCCACCGCACTTCTTTTCTGGTTGCGGACACCTCCTTAAATCCCAGTACATTTTCAATAAACAGGGAAATCGGCCCCAGGGCTGACCAGCCGCAAAATTCCGGTCTTGCGCGGCGTCCGTGTTCCGTGGAAGGAGTATTCCCGCTTGGGCTGTAGCACTCCCAGATAGTATGCGGTTCTATGTTCCTGTAAGCGGCAAGCTGCTGGTTGATAACCTTCTCGGCAATAGCATCGGCCTCCTCATGGTAGCCATACTTTTCAATGGCCTTAATCGCCATATATGTCGTCGGCAGCCAGATTCCTCCCCGCCAGTAATCCCCGGTTTGATGATGATAATCCTTATCCGAGCGGGCCAGGGAAGGAGTCGGATAACTGCCTCCGAATTCTTCGGGATTCATCAAATGCCTGACCATGCTCCGCGCCTGTTCCCTGGAGGCAACCTGAGCCAGAAGAGGCCAGTAGGACGCAATGGTTTTAACGCGGCAGGGCTGTTTGTCCGCAATGGTGACATCGTAATAAAATCCATCCCGCTCATCCCAGTAAAGATGGTTGATCTTTTTCTTAAGCGCTTCATATTCGGCGTTCCATTTCCTTGCTTCATCTTCATTTCCCAAAGCCTGTTCCATGGCAACAATGCAGTGGGCGCTAAGAGCCTGCTGGGAAATGGCATCCACCCATAACACCTTATGGTATCCTCCGGCATCACGCCCACGGGGAGTATTGTCCATACCGCTCGCTCCCCCTGTCCAGGTAAAGCCATCATCCCCAATGGAATTCAAGTAAATACGCTGGGGGGAACACTCAAACCGTTCACCAGCCTTAGCCCGGGCAAACCATTTGAAATGCTTTTGCAGATATTGCTTCTTATTCAAGATATCATCCAGGCGTTCCTTATCACCGGTGAAGTCAAAATATTCTTTCTCCACCCACGCAAATAACGGGGGATTGTCCACTAAATGAACCTTAAGCGGAGTAACGGCTTTTTCGTGAATAGGCTTGTAAAGATTATCCAAACTTTCAACTCCGGGAAACGACCTGGGAGCATACTTGGCGAAAAGAACCATGAAACAGGTATCCCATATCCATATTTGATCTTCATAGCAATTCTCATCCATGTAGGGAGACGCGGGAAGGCCTTCCGGCCCTTTTCTGACGCGGCCTGCCGCAATTTCCCATGTCTTATGATAAAGATCCACCATTTCCCGGTTTGGATACACCGGAAGGGGAATCTCTTTTTTCCAATCCCGGTTCATGCAGGAATCCGGATGGGTTGTCGCGGAAAATCCCTGCAACGGGGCTGACAGCAGGAGAATCGAACCTGTAATTACCGATAGTTTAGCGCTCATCATTATTTTTTTGTTTATTGAATTAAAGGTTGTTTTTTCAGAAGTTCCCTGAATGCAATGTCAGCCATAATCACCTGCCCATCGGCATTGGGATGAACGCCATCGGGGAAAAGTTCCGGTTTATTCTGAAAAGGGGAGAAAAAGTCGATGGTTTCACACTTATTGTCCCTCGCAACCTGCTTCACAAGAGGAATGATCTTAGTTTCCACCGTTTCCTTGTCAATTTGGCTGGAAGATTGCCACGAGGGAAGAGGAATTGCGCAATAGATTTGAATGCCGGGCATATTTTCCCGCAGTTCGGCGATGATGGCGGCATAATTCTGCTTAAACTCGGACAGGAATTTCCTGTTCTGCGGTTTGGCGTCATTGGTGCCTAAAGCGATAATGGCAATCTGTGCATGGGAATTGAGAGCATTCCGGTACTCGCCTGTTTTAATATAGGGAAGGTCTCCCTTGGCCAGAAGGGTACGCCCGTTAACGCCGCAGTTCAGCACTTCTATTTCTTTCCGTTTGAATTTTTTCCTCAATTCTTGACCAAGAAGATGGCTCCAGCGCAAAACATCCTTATTGGCTCCGGCTACTCCTGCTCCAAAAGTATTACTGTCTCCCAGGCACGCAACGCGCAAAGGGACGGGCTGTCCGGTAACGGAAAGAACAAAATCTACGATATGGGCAGGATTGTCAAAACCGTGCGGATGGTGCCCGCCGGGGCGGCGAATAACTTTTACAGGGCCTCCCAGCTTGGCGTAACGTTTGGCGAAAACATCCGTATTCTCTTCAATAGGGACTACATCATCTTCCGTCCGGGAAATAAACAACAAAGGAATTCCGGCTTTAGCCATGCCGCGCATATTGTCCACGGGATTGCCCTTATAGGATAAAGCCTGCTGTTCATTAAAGCCATAGGCGCGCAGGCATTTGTTCCAGTCATCCGGCGAACCTTTGCCCTTGCCTCTGTCGGCCGGCCAGCTTTTGAAATCACAGACGGGGGCATCCACATAAACGCCAGCCACGCACAAAGGATTCTTCTCCGCCCAGTTCAGAGCATAAAGTCCTCCACGACTCAGTCCAAACAACACCGGTTTTCCGGAAAATTTGCGTTCATCCACCAGATACCTGTAAAATTGATCCATCACCTCCATGGCCTTGGGAGAACCGTAAAGGTCTTCCATGCTGATAAATACCGCCGCATAGCCGCGCTTTACCAGTTCGAGATCAGCTATAGGCTTATAATCAAAAAATTGTGGCCGCCATATCCATAACTGTTCTTTTCCAGAAACAACAGCCTTGTCGGGAAAGACGATGAATGCCCTGCGGCCGCCCACGGTAAACTCCTCCCGTAAAAAACCATTCCAGACAGAAACCGTCCTAGGAAACTGACGCTTGGCCATTTCCGGATCATACCCCGGAATTTCCGGCCGTGCATGTCCTGTTTTTACCAGCCATTCATTGCGGACTTTCTCATGTTTTTTCATCGTATCCGGCGTCGGCCGATGGTCTTTTTCCGCAACCTCAGGAGCAAGGCCTATTTCCGGGACCAGCCCGGCAAGAACTTCCCGGGCTATCATATGATGCCCTTCCGGACCGGGGTGCACGCCGTCACCGGAATACCTGAAACCGGGATTCCCGGCCTTCTCTCTGGCAATGAGCTTCCGAAGCCCGGGACGGATATCTATGACTTTCCAGCCGTCTTTTCTTTTAGAAACCAGCCATTCCGCGTACTTGTCCAATACAGCGTCATACTCAGCCTGCTCAGCGGAATCCCCCCGGAACAATGGAGGAGTAATGAAGACAATCTCCGCTTTTGCCGCATCGGCAGCCTTTTTAAGGCGGATATTCCCTTCCTGGTACGCTTGAAAACGCGCTTTGTCAAACGCCTGCATAAGGCCGTCATTCATCCCGTAGCATGCCAGAATCAATTGGGGCCGGTACATTTGGAGAACCCGGTCAAGGCACTCATGCAGGCATGGACGGGGGAATCTGCCACCCGCATGGCCATACTCGCTCAACCCGGCTACCGTCTCGCTGGGAACGGCAAAGTTGACAATCTCGCAGGCCTCAAACTTTTTATCGGCTTTCAAGGCGTTTTCCACCTCATTTGCCCATGGTCCCGCATAAGCAATACTGTCCCCAAGAATGGCAATCCGGCCCTTATTCAAAGGCTGGGCATGAAGCCGCATCCCCACTCCCGCACAACACAGCAGCATCAACAATAAACATCTTGCTATTAACAATAAACGCATTTCACAATAATATGGTTGTACTTATTACTACTGAAAACGAAATAGATTTCTTGCAAGATACGGAAAAATACCGCTCGGCAGGTTCCTGTGCCGTTTCATGAAACAAAAACCCGGCACTTCACCAATTCCCGTCCAGTCCTCTTCCCGACAATCACGGCCTATCCCTTCCTTTACAGCGTCCCCCTCCTTCCCCAATTTCTCCATTGCCGCCGGAGAACCATAGAAACCGGAAAACCGTTTACGCTTCTTCCCGAAAACGGATGGGGGCGGAAGAAGTCCTTTTCCTGAAGAAATAGGGCAGGATTCGGCTTGCCAAAAAGTCTCTTTTAAGGTTTGGTATGTTCCGAGCCTTTTGGCGCGTTCCCTATCAAGATGCATACAAACCCACCTTCCGATGTTGGCAACGCCGCAACCTTTATTGCGGAAATTTACGGTCAGGATGTCTTCAACATGGAGACCATGCGCAATTACCTGCCCCGCCCCGTTTACAAAAAACTGCTGGCTACCATCCGCAAGGACGAAAAACTGGACCCCGACATCGCCAATGAAGTGGCTCAGGCCATGATGACGTGGGCTCTGGAAAAGGGGGCCAGCCACTACACGCACTGGTTCCAGCCTCTCAATGGGAGCACGGCGGAAAAGCACGACTCCTTTGTGGACGTGGACCCGGAGGGAAATCTGGAACTCAAATTTTCCGGCAAGAGCCTGGTGCAGGGCGAGCCGGACGCCTCCAGCTTCCCTTCCGGAGGTCTCCGCGCCACCTTTGAAGCGCGCGGCTACACCGCATGGGACCCCACCAGCCCCGCCTTTATCAAACGGACGGAAAACGGCGCCACGCTTTGCATCCCAACCGCTTTCTGCTCTTACAAGGGACAGGCGCTGGACAAAAAGACGCCTCTCCTGAGATCCATGACTGCTGTCACCCGGCAGGCCAAGCGGCTGTTGTCCTGCTTTGGCGGTCCGGACAACATTCACGTCAGCGCCGACCTGGGGGCGGAACAGGAATACTTCCTGGTGGACAAGCAGCTTTATGCCCTGCGCCCGGACCTGATGATGTGCGGGCGCACCCTCTTCGGCAATGTGCCCCCCAAGCACCAGCAGATGGAAGACCACTACTTCGGCTCCATCAAGGACCGCGTGCTGGAATTCATGGTGGACGTGGACGAAGCCCTTTGGAAACTCGGCATCCCGGCCAAAACGCGCCACAATGAAGTCGCTCCCGGCCAGTTTGAGATCGCACCCATTTTTGAAAGCCAGAACCTGGCCGTGGACCATAATATGCTGGTCATGGAGGTGCTCCGGAAAACTGCCAACAAGCATGACATGGTCTGCCTGCTGCATGAAAAGCCCTTCTCCGGCATGAACGGCTCCGGCAAGCACAACAACTGGTCCCTCTCCGCCCCCGGTTACGGCAGCCTGCTCAATCCCGGTTCCAGCCCGCAGGAAAACGCCATCTTCCTCACTCTGCTCTGCGCCACCATCAAGGCCGTGGACGAACATGCGGATCTGCTGCGCGCCTCCGTCGCCAAATCCGGCAATGAACACCGCCTGGGGGCCCATGAAGCCCCCCCGGCCATCATTTCCATCTTCCTGGGAGATCTGCTGGATGAAATCATTGAGCAAATCGAGAAAGGAGGCACTAAAAAAGCGCGCACCCAAAAGACCATCAACATCGGCGTGGACACCCTGCCCATGTTCCCCCTGGACGCCTCCGACCGGAACCGCACCAGCCCGTTTGCCTTCACAGGCAATAAATTCGAATTCCGCGCCGTAGGTTCCTCCCAAACCTGTGCATGGCCCATGACGGTGCTCAATACCATTGTGGCGGAAAGCCTGGATGAAATCTGCACCATCCTGGAACCTGTCAAGGACAAGCCCGAGGAGTTCCACGCCACCCTCAACAAGCTCCTTCAAAACATCATCAAGAAGCATAAGCGCATTCTATTCAGCGGAGACGGCTACGGAGAAGCCTGGGTAGAGGAAGCGGAACGCCGCAATCTCCCCAACATCCCCGGCACCATTGAAGCCCTGGCCGCTCTGGAAACGCCCAAGGCCAAGGCGCTTTTTGAAAAGTACAAAGTGGTCAGCCCCGTAGAACTCCACGCCCGCCATGAAATCCAGACGGAAATATTCCACAAGGAAATCAACATTGAAGCGGAAACGGCCCTCCTGATGGTGGAAACCCTTTACATCCCCGCCGTAACGGAACAGCTCACGCAGCTTACCACCGCCATTGCCCAGATGAAGGCATCCGGAATCAAGGCGGGAATGAAAGCTACTACGGATCGCGCCAACCAAATCGGCACGCTGCTGGATATTCTCCCCGGACAGGTGAGGGAACTGCGCCGCGCCGTGGATGAAGCCGATACCAGGGCCATCCAGACGGGCATGGACAATTTGAGAAGCACCATTGATATGCTGGAAAGCCTGACGGACGCAGACCTGTGGCCCGTCCCCACATACGCGGAACTGCTCTTTCTGTAAAGCAGGCGGGCTTTTCTGGAATAGAAAAACACTGTCTATCAATCATAAAGACTACTTATCCCAGTGCTTTCCGCAAGAAAAACGGCAAATTAATCGCCTGACGGATTGACAAAACAATCAAAATAGTTATCCTTTTCGTCCGGTTGTGCATAGGCCGCTTAGACGGACGGCACTGAATCTAGTAATTCACAAGAAGCATCTTTCAACATCATGAGCAAGAGGACTTATCAACCATCCAAGCGTTGCCGCAAGCGTCAGTTCGGATTCCGTGCACGCATGGCCACCAAGAACGGAGCGGACATCATCCGCCGCCGCCGCGCTAAAGGCCGCAAGCGCCTGCTTCCCAAGGGAGCCGAAATCCAGTACAAGCGCCACACCATCCAGCACGGCCGTTAATCCAGCCGCCAGGATTCGGTTAACGCCTCCTTGGAACTTCTTTTCACGGGCCGACCCGCGGGAGATGCGTCTTACTCGTCAACAAAGCATGACCAGGGCATTCCAATTTGCCCGGGTACGTAACGAGGGGCCATCCGTAGCAGGTCGGCTTATTGTTTTAAGCGCGACCCCTTTGGAACATCCGGAGGAACCCTCCAAATTCGGTATCATCTGTACGAAAAAAATCGGCTGTGCCGTTGTCCGCAACAAACTGCGGAGACGCGTGAGGGAAATACTGAGGGCGCACGGGGCTCCTTTTGAAAACGGCGTACACCTGGTGTGCGTCCTCCGCTGGAGGGCCGTGGAAGCCAGCTACGCCGACCTGGAACGGGACTGGCGGAAAGCCGCCCGAAAACTCAAATTGCAACTTCTTTCCCGGGAACAAGACAAGACATGATGAAATGGCTGCTCATCACCCTTGTAAAGGGATACCAAACCTTCATCAGCGCTCCCCTGCATGCCCTGGGGGGCCCCGGAAGCGGCTGCCGCTATACACCCACTTGTTCCCAGTACTTCATCCAGGCCGTTCACATCCACGGAGCCTGGCGCGGCTTTCTTCTTGGCACATGGCGTATTTTAAGATGCAACCCGTGGGGCGGATCAGGTTATGATCCCGTGCCCCCGGCGCGCCACCCACGCTGAACAATTACCTTTCTTTCCCTTTCCTTTCACCAACTCCAATCAAGCTATATCACATTATGGATCGCACAGCATGGATCATCATAGGCATCTGCGCCGCCCTTCTGGGCCTGAATATTTACATGGGCAACAATAAAAAGGCTGAAACCGCCCCCATTCCCGCACCGCAGACGGCTGTCGCCGCAGCCAATGCCCCGGTTGCCGGCGTCCGCCCCGGAGCCGGAACCTCCGCCCCGGAACAGGCCTCCGTCAACAAAGCCCTTGAAGAAGACAAAACCGCCCCGATCACTCTGGTAGCCACGCAGGAAGTGAACGGGAAGCAGCAACCCTTCATCACTTACACGTTCAACCGCATAGGGGGTTCCATCGGCACGGTTACCCTGCACAACGATATTGTGGACTCCCAAAAAGTCGCGGACCATAATATCACGATTAACGAAGCCCAGCAACGGGGCATCGGAGAACTCGTTTTCAACATGGATGCCACCCAGGATCCTTCCTATGACAACACCGTGTATAAGGAAGTGAAACGCACGGCGGACTCCGTAACCCTGGAAGGCTATGACCCCGCACGGCAGCTTTTCATCTCAAAAACGTACACCCTGCACCCCGTCAAAAATCTGGAAGGTGAAATATTGCCCGGCAGCAAATATCTCATTCGCCTGACCGTCTCCCTGCTCAATAAATCTCCCAATGTCCAGGATCTGCGCTACATGGGCATCTTCGGCGGGAGCGCCTATCCTATCGCCAAAAGCGAACCAAAAGATACCTACACCCATTTCTTTTACCATGCAGACGGCTCCCTGGAACAGGAAGTGCCTTCCTATTTCACAGGCGGCTTTTTCAGCAGTGCCAAGGCCCGCGTCCTGGAAGGCCCTCTCCAGGACCTGACTTATGCCGGCGTCATGAGCCAGTATTACGCCACCATCCTTCTTCCCCAGGACCAGTCCAGGGGGTCCACCGTGTACGCCACCCGCCAGGAATTTCCTTTGACGCATGAAGGCAACACCCTGGTGCCCGGCGTCACCGTGGCCATGGGAATCCCCAATCTGACCATGGCCCCCAATGAAATCAAGACGCTCACCTACGATATTTACACCGGCCCCAAATTCAACGCCTACCTGCGTGACCTGAATCTTTCCTATCCCGCCATCAGCGATATCATGGCATACGGCTGGCTCGTATTCCTGAGCGTTCCGATGAACTGGCTGCTCAACCTCTTCCACGGATGGTTCGGCAACTGGGGCGTGGCCATCATCTGCATGACCATCGTTGTCCGTGCTCTTATCTGGCCGCTGCACAAAAAATCCTATATGGCCATGAAACGCATGTCCCTGGTTCAGCCGGAGATGGTCAAACTCAAGGAGAAATATCCGGACGACCCTCAGAAGGTGAACATGGAAATGATGAAGCTGTACCAGAAATACGGCATCAACCCGGCCAGCGGCTGCGTCCCCATGCTCATCCAGATTCCCATTTTCTTTGCCTTTTACCGTGTGCTCCAGTATTCCGCGGAACTGAGAGGGCAGCCCTTCTGCCTGTGGATGACGGATCTTTCCCTGCCTGATACCGTGGGCCACCTGTTCGGCATTCCAATCAATATTCTGCCTCTCATCATGGCTGTAACCATGATTATTCAGATGAGGATGACGCCTCAGGCGGGAGAACGCTCCCAGCGCATTATTATGAACCTGATGCCTGTAATGTTCTTCCTGTTCTGTTACAATTTCGCTTCCGCCCTGGCCCTGTACTGGACCACGCAGAATTTGATCTCCATAGGACAAACAGCCCTTATCCGCCGCTTGCCCATGCCCGTGCTTTCCCCCGCCAAAAAGAAAAAGTCGGGCTTTTTCCAAAAGATGATGGAGCAGCAGCGTGCGGCCCTGGAAGAACAGCAGCGCAAAGCTAAAGGCCGCAACATGCGCAATATAACGCCTAAAAAGTAGGAATCCCTGCTCTGCCTTCCGCCTCTGCAAGTGCGTCCGCCCCTCCGCGGCCGCACTTTTTCATGAAAAGGCGCAGGAAAAAACATTCTGCCGGCGCAAGCCTCAAAAAAGGGAAAGGAACTCCCTTACAGAATTTCCTCAAAAAACCGGCCCTCTCCAGGTGGAGAGGGCCGGTTTTCCTCGTCATATATTCATTGCGTAGTTAATTGGAGCAGCTTGGCAGAAAATGCCAAACACCCACTGGAGCAAACCTAACGGATTATGAATTCGCGGCAATTCCCTGAATAACTAAATAACAAGAATACCAATCAGTTACCTTTCAATTCACTTTTTTATCAATTGCCATCCAGCCGAATTTCCAAAACCAAAACTCCACTAACACATTTCCATTCAAACTTTCCTGTTGACTTCGAATTCATAATCCGCTCAGAACCGGGCATTGCTGGAACATTTGACCTTCCTCCTGACATCAACCGCAACCACCATCCCCCTCGCAGCCGCATTTCTCTATCAACTGACAGTATGGTCATGAAAACCTCCTTATCCGGAACATTAGTCTTCAAATGCGGAATGGCTTAAGCAGGAAAAGCGGCGCCAACATGCCCGGCCATGAAACGGCATACAGGCCTATCAAAAAATGGGGGCCTCCGCACCCGCGGAGGCCCCTGCCTTACCCCAAACAACAGAAAACTGCTGCATGCTTCTTTCAGGAATGCATGGCCAGGGCATGCCGGTATTCCACCGGGAATACCTTGATGAATTTGCCGCGTTCTTCCGGCCAGTTGTTTAACAGGTCGTAAGCCCTGCGGCTCCTGGTAGCCATGTAATGCTCGTAAATGAGCTGAAGCAATTCCGCTTCATCGGCGGAATGCGGCATGACCGTTTCCAGGTCCACGCTGCCCAGGTTGCATTTCTGATCGAAGTTGTTGTCCGCGTCATACACGTAGGCCAGGCCGCCGGTCATCCCCGCGGCGAAATTGACGCCCACTTTGCCGAGCACCGCCACACGGCCCCCGGTCATGTATTCACAGCCGTGGTCGCCGATGCCTTCCACTACCATTTTGGCGCCGCTGTTGCGGATGGCGAAACGTTCCCCGGCCTGCCCGTGAAGGAAGATGCCGCCGGAAGTGGCCCCATAGCCGATGACGTTTCCGGCGATGACGTTGTCTGACGGTACGTAGGAGATATGATCCGGGGGGCGCACGATGATTTTGCCGCCGGACAAGCCCTTCCCGACAAAGTCATTCGCCTCCCCGACAAGTTCAAAGGTGACGCCAGGCGCCAGAAAAGCCCCGAAGCTTTGCCCCGCGCATCCGGTAAAGTGCACCGTAAGCGTATCTTCCGCCAGGCCGCGCGGCCCGAATTTCATCACCAGCTCACCGGAAAGTTCCGTCCCCACCGTCCGGTCCACATTGCGGACGTCTCGGCAGAGTTCCGTCTTTTCCCCCTTTTCCAGCAGGGGCTTCAATGCCGGCAGCAGATGGCGGCGGTCGTAGTTGTCCAGCGGTTCCTTTTCAAAAGAGGGGTCAAACCTGCGTCCATCCCCCTCTGCCGCATGCAGGATGGAGGAAAAGTCCAAATGCCGGGCCTTGTAAAAATCTATGGCGCGGTTGACGGAAAGCAGATCTGCCCTGCCTACGGCTTCATCCAGGGAACGAAGCCCCAGGGATGCCAGGATTTCCCGCGTTTCCTGGGCCACGAAGCGGAGGTAGTTGATGACGTATTCCGGCTTGCCGCTGAATTTGGCCCTCAGGGCCGGATCCTGCGTGGCGACGCCTACCGGGCACGTATTTTCATGGCACCTGCGGAGCATGGCGCAGCCGATGGAAACCAGGATGGCGGTTCCGAAACCGAATTCCTCCGCCCCCAGCAGGGCGGCCATCACGACGTCCCTCCCGGTGCGCAGCTGGCCGTCCACCTGGAGCCGGACCCGGGAACGGAGCTTGTTGAGCACCAGCGTCTGCTGCGTTTCCGCCAGCCCCAGCTCCCACGGCAGTCCGGCGTGCTTTACGCTGGTGAGCGGAGAGGCGCCCGTGCCGCCGTCGTGGCCGCTGACCACAACCACATCCGCATGGGCCTTCACCACACCCGCGGCAACCGCGCCGATGCCCACCTCGGAAACAAGCTTGACGGAGACACGGGCATCCGGATTGGAGTTGCGCAGATCGTAAATTAACTGGGCCAGGTCTTCAATGGAGTAAATGTCATGATGCGGAGGAGGAGATATGAGGCTGACGTTCTGCATGGAATGGCGCAGCCGGGCGATGTATGGATCCACCTTGTGCGCCGGGAGCTGGCCCCCCTCCCCGGGCTTGGCCCCCTGGGCCATCTTAATCTGGAGCTCGGAAGCGTGGCGCAGATAATTAATGGTCACTCCAAAACGCCCGCTCGCCACCTGCTTGATGGCGCTGTAGCGGGCTTCTCCCCGGGCGTTGGGTTCATAGCGGGCTTCATCTTCCCCCCCTTCCCCGGAATTGCTTTTGGCTCCGATTTTATTCATCGCAATGGCGATGGTTTCATGGGCTTCCGGGCTGAGGGACCCCAAAGACATGGCTCCGGAAACGAAACGGCGCAAGATGGAATCCACGCTTTCCACTTCTTCCAGGGGGATAGCGTCTGCCGGAGCAAATTCAAACAGGCCGCGCAAAGTGCAGAGATGCTGCGCCTGACGGTTGCTGTAATCCGCGAATTCCCGGTATTTCCGTTCGTCATTGTCACGCACGGCAGCGCGGAAAGCCTGAAGTGTCTGCGGATTCCAGAGATGATTCTCCCCTCCTTTCTTATACTTGTACTGCCCTCCCGCATCCAGCTTGTCCCCGTGTTCCGCGTTTTGCACGGCGCGCTGGTTGCATTCCGCGGCTATTTCATCCAGCCCTATGCCTCCTACGCGGCTGACGGTGCCGGGAAAGAATTCGTCAATCAGTTCCCGGTTTAGACCCACCGCCTCGAACAGCTGGGAGGAGCGGTAGCTGCGCAACGTGGAAATGCCCATCTTGGACATGATTTTGAGCAGTCCCTTGTCTATGGCATTAATGTAGTTGCCGGAGGCTTTCACTACATCCAGAGGGCAGTCCTGCGGCGCGGCCAGGGAAGTAACCGTCGCCAGAGCCAGGTACGGATTGACTGCCGTGGCCCCGAAACCCAGAAGCAGAGCAAAGTGCATTGTTTCCCTCGCCTCCCCGGTTTCCAGAATCAGACCCACATCGGAACGCAGCCCGGCGGACGTCAGCGCGCGGTTCACCACGGAACAGGCCAAAAGGCTGGGAACGGGAAGGTAGCCGTGCCCTATGTTGCGGTCCGTCAGCACCAGAATGCGCACGCCGGACCTGACCAGGCCCACGGCGGATTCTGCCAGGCTTTCCAGCGTCTCCCGCAGGGCTTTTCCGTCCCCTCCTTCCGGGAACTGGATGGAAAGCCTGGCGGAAGGGAAGCCGGCCTCCCGAATATTGCAGAGGCGGTTGAGTTCTTCATCCGTAATGACGGGGCGCGCCATCTTGATAAGACGGGCGTGCTCCGGCGTCTCTTCCAGAATGTTGGGATGGTTGCCTATGTATGTGGTCAGGCTCATGACCAGTTCCTCCCGGATGGGGTCGATGGGAGGGTTGGTCACCTGGGCGAACAACTGCTTGAAATAATTGAACAGGAGAGGCGCCTTTCCGGAGAGGACGGCCAGCGGCGCGTCATTTCCCATGGAGCCGAGGGGCTCCGCGCCTTTCAGCATCATGGGACGGATAATCAGCTCCACATCCTCCTGGGTAAATCCGAACTGGCGCTGGCGGCCCACGAGGTCCGGCATTTCCGCAGAAGCGGAAATGGAATCAAACAGAGAACGGACGGAAATCTTGTTTTTCTCCACCCAGCGGCGGTAAGGCATGCGCCTGGCCATTTCATTCTTGGTTTCAGCATCGGATACCAGCCGGTGGTTCACCAGGTCGCAGTAAATCATCTCCCCGGGACGGAGGCGGCCTTTGCGGGCTACTTTTTCCGCGGGAATGTCCGCCACGCCCGTTTCCGAAGCCAGAATGAAAATATCATCCGTGGTCAGCGTATAGCGCGCGGGGCGCAGGCCGTTGCGGTCCAGCATGGCGCCAGCATTGATACCATCGGAAAAAACGACGGCGGTCGGACCGTCCCAGGGCTCCATCATGGCGGAGTGGTATTCAAAGAAACCGCGCACATCCGGCCCCAAATGGTAATTGACGCCCCAGGCCTGCGGCATGAGCATAAGCATGACATGGCGCAGGTCCCGTCCGGCGGCGGCCAGCAGCTCAACCATGTTGTCCAGGCAGGCGGAATCGCTCTGGCCGGGGGGAATAAGAGGCAACAGCTTTTGCAGGTCATCCCCCAGCAGAGTGGAAGACAAATGCGGCTCACGCACGCTCAGGTGATTCAGGTTCCCGCGCAGGGTATTGATTTCCCCGTTGTGGGCCAGATACCTGAAGGGATGGGCCAGGCTCCAGGTTGGGAACGTATTCGTGCTGTAGCGCTGGTGGACAAGAGCCAGGGGGGATTTGAAATGCTCGCTGGCCAGATCTCCGTAAAATCCTTCAATCTGCGTGCCGAGGAACAGCCCCTTGTACACAATGCTGCGGCTGGAGCAGCTGCACACATAACAGCCTTCCACGCGCCGTTCCATTTCCCGGCGCATCACGAACAGTTTGCGTTCAAATTCCGCCTGATCCGCAAAACCGCTGCCGTCAATGAACAACTGACGGATCAGGGGGCACGTGCGCTGGGCGTTTTTACCGATGCTGTCCCGATCCACGGGAACCTGCCTCCACGCAATCACGCTGCCGCCGTTTTCCGTGACGGCGGCTTCCAATTCCTCTTCATGGCCGCATCCGCCGAACATCATGGCCACCCCGTATTTGCCTCTGGCGGGAAGCTTGTTGGGAAGCGCCAGGCGGAAAAATTCATCCGGAAGGGCCAGCAGAATGCCCGCGCCGTCCCCGGTATCCGGATCGCTCCCCACGGCGCCGCGGTGCATGAGCCTCTTAAGAACAGTAATCCCCGTTTCAATGATTTTGTGGCTCGGTTCATTTTTCAGGTCAGCCACCAGGCCAACGCCGCAGGCGTCCCTCTCCTGTTCAAAATCATACAATCCCTGCGGCGCGGGAATGCCTGTCTCAAATTGATCGCTATTCATCAGTTTGCTGTTTTGTTTGGGTTAAGTTGACTTATTCGTAGCAAAAACCGTGCCAACATTGCCCAGACTTTCTATTTTCCCGCTTTCAAACTGTTTTACCCCCGTTTTACAAAGCCTGACGCGGCTGCCGGCATAACAGGACATTTTGAAGCGGAATAAAAATATCGTTCCCCCCAAGAAGAATTTTTTACATTTTTGTAATCACCCTTTTGTTGCGATTTTACATTTTTGTAATTCATTCTTATGCGCAGTTTTGTTTCCCTTTTTTGCAGCCCCTTCGCCATAATATTCATATTTCACTAATAATCAATAAATTAAAATTAGCAACATATTCATGAGAACATTTACCTGAAAAGTTGGCACGCTTCTTGCTAAAGAAAAGGTACAACAGTTAACCATGATGAGTGACTCGACACGAACACAAGCCATCAGCGCCATCGCTTCCCTGCCCGTGGGCGGAGCTAGCGAAAGCGCCCCGGTCAGCATTGATTATTACGGAGCGGATGTCTTCAGCACGGAAGTGATGAAGAAGTACCTGCCCAAAGATACGGCAAAAACCCTCCTGGCCACTATCCAGGACGGACTTCCTCTGAACGCGGACATTGCCGCAGATGTGGCCCATGCCATGAAGCAGTGGGCTCTGGAACGGGGAGCCACTCACTATACGCACTGGTTCCAGCCCATGACGGGCTCCACGGCGGAGAAGCACGATTCCTTCCTGGACCCCAAGGGAATGGAACCCATCATGAGCTTCTCCGGCAAAAACCTGATTGTGAGCGAACCGGACGCGTCCAGTTTCCCTTCCGGCGGCCTGCGCTGCACTTTTGAGGCCCGCGGATACACCGCCTGGGATCCCACCAGCCCCGCCTTCATCAAGAGGCACGGGAACGGAGCCACGCTCTGCATCCCTACCGCCTACTGTTCCTATACGGGAGACGCGCTGGATAAGAAGACTCCGCTGCTGCGCTCCCGCCAGGCATTGGGCAACGCCGTCAAGAAGCTGATGAAGTGCTTCGGGCTTCCGGACGAACACGTGACCATCACGCTGGGACCGGAACAGGAGTACTTCCTCATTGACAAGAATTTTTACCTGAACCGCCCGGACCTGGTCCAGACGGGGCGCACCCTTTTCGGCGCACCTCCCGCCAAGCACCAGCAGCTGGAAGACCATTATTTCGGCTCCATCAAGCCTCGTGTCCTTAATTTCATGAGTGACGTGGAACAGGAACTCTGGAGACTGGGAATCCCTGCCAAGACCCGCCACAACGAAGTGGCGCCCGCGCAATTTGAACTGGCCCCTCTGTTTGAGGACGTGAACCTGGCGATCGACCATAACATGCTGGTGATGGAGATTCTGCGCCAGCAGGCCAGCAAGCATGGCCTGGTATGCCTGCTTCATGAAAAGCCATTTGCAGGCGTCAACGGTTCCGGCAAGCATAACAACTGGTCCATTTCCTACGGAAACAAAAACCTGCTGGACCCCGGTTCGGACCCGCAGCAGAACGCCATTTTCCTGACCGTCCTGACCGCCATCATCGAGGCTGTTGACAAGCACAGCGACCTGTTGCGCAATTCCGTGGCCAGCGCCGGGAACGACCACCGCCTGGGAGCGAACGAAGCGCCCCCCGCCATTATCTCCATTTTCCTGGGAGCCCAGCTCAATGAAGTGATTGAGAATATGATCAATGGCTCTTCCGGCTGCGGCAAACGCAACGATACGCTCAAAATCGGCGTGGATACGCTTCCCGTCCTTCCCCGGGACGCGACGGACCGCAACCGCACCAGCCCGTTTGCCTTCACCGGCAACAAATTTGAATTCCGAGCACCGGGCTCCGCCCAATCCTGCGCGGGACCCATGATGACCCTGAACACCATTGTGGCGGAAGCCCTCGACTCCCTTGCGGAAGAACTTTCTTCCTTCGCTCCGGAAACATTCCTGCCGCAGCTTCAGGAAACGCTCAAGCGCAGGATTTCCGAACACAAGAGAATCATCTTCAACGGAGACAACTATTCGGAGGAATGGGTGAAGGAAGCGGAACGCAGAGGCCTCCCCAACCTGAAAAATACGATGACGGCCCTTCACACCCTGGTGAATGAAAAGAATGTGGCCCTGTTTGAAAAATACGGCGTCTTTTCCAGGCGGGAGCTGGAATCCAGGTTTGAGATTTTCCTGGAAGAATACCACAGACGCATCCGCATTGAAGGGCGCCTGTCCTGGGAAATGGCGGCCACCATCATCCTCCCCGCCCTGCGCAACGAATACGGGCAAACCGTTGCCGCGCTCTCCAGGGCGCTGGAAGCCAAGCGGACCAACGGTACCGCCGCCCTGCAGAAGCTGGCGGACAAGCTGGGCGACGCCCTGGATTCCATCGTATCCGACCTGGATACCCTGGAAACGGCGCTTACGAGCTGCCATGAGGACATCCTTGCCGCGATGTCCCGATTGAGAACCAGCGTCGATGCCGCAGAAACCCTGGTGAACGACCGGTCCTGGCCTCTCCCCAAGTACCGGGAAATGCTGTTCATCTATTAGTGGGTGCACCGACGAGCTCCGGAGTTGTGCCGCCCCCCTCGCGGGTCAAGCCTCTGCCCGCAGGGAAGGCACGGCTCCGGAGCCTTGGCGCGCCTTGCTCCGGCCTCCTTCCTCTTCCGTTTTCCACCGTTCCCCACGCTCTAAAAATCCGCGTCATTGACCGTAAAAAAACTTTCCTCCGGAGCCCGGCGGGCACTTAATTCCCCCGGCGGAAATCCGCGGTCCAGGACTACAGGATTCTTCCATCGCCATTATGCCTAAAGACACCTCCATCAAAAAGATTCTCGTGATCGGGTCCGGCCCGATCGTCATCGGCCAGGGCTGCGAATTCGACTACTCCGGCACCCAGGCCTGCAAAGCCCTCCGGGAAGAGGGTTATGAAGTAGTGCTGGTCAACTCCAATCCCGCCACCATCATGACGGACCCGGAGACAGCTCCGCGCACTTATATTGAACCGATTACTCCGGAGTTCGTGGAGAAAATCATCATCCGGGAAAAACCGGATGCCCTCCTCCCGACCCTGGGCGGGCAGACAGCCCTGAACTGCGCCATGGAACTGCACCGCAGCGGCGTGCTGGAAAGGGAAAAGGTGCGTATGATCGGTGCCAACGCAGACGCCATTGACCGCGGGGAGGACCGCAACCTGTTCAAGGAAGCCATGCTCCGCATTGGCCTGGACGTGCCGCGTTCCGGCATTGCGCATACCATGGAGGAAGCGCGCCGGGTGGCCGGGGATATTGGCACCTTTCCCCTGATTGTCCGCCCCGCCTTTACGCTGGGCGGCATGGGAGGCGGAGTAGCGTACAACAAAACGGAATTTGAAGAGATATGCGCCCGGGGGCTGGATCTTTCCCCCGTTTCCGAAATCCTGATTGAAGAGTCCCTGATCGGCTGGAAAGAGTTTGAAATGGAAGTAATGAGGGACCGCGCGGACAATTGCGTCGTCATTTGCTCCATTGAGAACATCGACCCCATGGGCGTGCATACCGGGGATTCCATCACCGTAGCCCCCATCCAGACACTCACGGACCGAGAATACCAGGCCATGAGGGACGCTTCTTTTGCCGTCATCCGGGAGATCGGGGTGGAAACGGGCGGTTCCAACATCCAGTTCGCCATTAATCCGACCAACGGCCGCATGATTGTCATTGAAATGAACCCCCGCGTTTCCCGCTCTTCCGCGCTGGCTTCCAAGGCCACAGGGTTCCCCATTGCCAAACTGGCCGCCAAACTGGCCGTAGGCTATACGCTGGACGAATTGCGGAATGACATCACGCGGGAAACGCCCGCCTGCTTTGAGCCCACCATCGACTATGTGGTTACCAAGGTTCCCCGCTTCACGTTTGAAAAGTTCAAGCAGGCGGACGAACACCTGACCACGTCCATGAAATCCGTAGGGGAGGCCATGGCCATCGGTCGTACTTTCAAGGAATCCCTGCAAAAGGCCTTGCGTTCCCTGGAAACGGGACGCTGGGGCTGGGGATTTGACGCGAAGGCCCCGCAGGCGCCTTCCGCAGAAGAAATCACGCGGAAACTGGCTGTTCCCACGGCAGAACGCATTTTCTGGATTCAAACGGCGTTCAGCAACGGATTTTCCCTGGATGAAGTGCAGCAGCTTACCCAGATTGATCCCTGGTTCCTGGCACAAATGCAGGACCTGGCCAAGGCGGGAGACAGCCTGGACAAGCTGGATCTGCGGGAAGCCAAGAAGCTGGGCTTTTCCGACAGGCAGATCGCCCTGGCCCGGAGAACCACGGAAGAAAACATCCGGAAGGAACGCCAGGAACAGGGCATTGTGCCCGGATATCGGCTGGTGGATACCTGCGCCGCGGAGTTTGAAGCCTACACCCCCTACTTTTATTCCACCTATGGAGATGAAAATGAAGCCCGCGAAACAGGCAGAAAAAAAATCCTCATCCTGGGCGGCGGCCCAAACCGCATTGGCCAGGGGATTGAGTTCGACTACTGCTGCGTGCACGCCTCCATGGCTCTGCGGGAAATGGGCTATGAAACCATCATCGTGAACTCCAACCCGGAAACCGTCTCCACGGACTATGATTCCTCCGACAAGCTTTTCTTCGAACCCCTGACGCTGGAAGACGTGCTCCATATCTGTGAGCAGGAGAAGCCGGACGGCGTCATCGTCCAGTTCGGAGGACAGACGCCGCTGAATCTGGCCAATGCGCTGGAAGCCCACGGCGTGCCTATTATCGGCACCAGCCCCAGGGCCATTGACCTGGCGGAAGACCGCGAACATTTTTCCGCCCTGTTGAAAGAACTGGGGCTGAAACAGGCAGAGGCAGGAACAGCCACCAATGTGGAGGACGCCGCCGCCATTGCCGCGCGCATCGGTTACCCGGTGCTGCTGCGCCCCTCCTTCGTGCTGGGCGGACGCGGCATGATCATCGTATATGAGGAAAAAGAACTGCGCCGGTACATGAATGAAGCCGTGGAAGCTTCCGAGGAACGCCCCGTTCTGATTGACCGCTTCCTGGAAAATGCCGTGGAGATTGACGTGGATGTCATCGCGGACAGGGAGCGCGCCGTCATCGGAGCCATCATGCAGCATGTGGAACCGGCAGGCATCCATTCAGGGGATTCCGCCAGCATGATTCCCGCCATGGGAATTTCCATGAAAATGCACAAGGAAATCACGCGGGCTTCCAAGGAGCTGGCAAGCAAACTGAACGTCTGCGGGCTGATGAACATCCAGTTTGCCGTAAAAGATGAACAGCTTTACGTCATTGAGGTGAATCCGCGCGCCTCCCGCACCGTTCCGTTCGTCTCCAAATCCATCGGCAAGCCCCTCGCCAAGCTGGCCGCACAGGTCATGGCCGGCAAAACGCTGGCGGAACTGGGCTTTACCCGGGAAATCACTCCGGAATACTATTGCGTGAAGGAAGCCGTTTTCCCATGGGGCCGCTTCCCGGGCATCGACGTGGTGCTGGGGCCGGAAATGAAATCCACCGGAGAGGTGATGGGCATTGATCCGGACCCGGATATCGCTTTCGCAAAATCCCAGGTCAGTGCATTCAATCCCCTGCCGACGGAAGGCAAAGTCTTCATCTCCGTGAATGACCGGGACAAGGAACGGGTGCTTCACATGGCCCGGCAGCTGGCGGACATGGGATTCACGCTGTGCGCCACGCGCGGCACGATGATTCACCTGCTCCAGCACGACATTGAATGCGAACGCGCCTACAAAGTCAACGAGGCGCGCCGCCCCAACATCGTGGACCATATTAAAAACGGGGATATTGATTTCATCATCAACACCCCCGGCTCCCACGACGCGCGGGCGGACGACATCATCATCCGTTCCTCCGCCATTGCCGCCAAAACCTCCTATTGCACCAACCTGGCTTCCGCACAGGCCTGCGTGAATGCCATTGAGGCGCTGAAGAACAAAAATCTTCAGGTGTGCACTATTCAGGAGTACCACGCCCAAAACCTTTAATCCCGCACCACCTAAGCATACTTACATCACCATGAGAGCCATTCTCGCACTGGAAGACGGAAGCGTCTTCATCGGTTCGCACTTCGGGGCCACGGGCACGGAAGTGGGGGAAGCCTGCTTCAACACGTCCATGACCGGCTATCAGGAAGTATTGACGGATCCGTCCTACAGCGGCCAGATCGTCACCATGACTTATCCTCTGATCGGCAATTACGGCGTCAACCCGGAAGACGGGGAATCAGGCAAAGCGCAGGTCAGCGGTTTTGTGGTGGCGGAACTGGCGAAAGTCCACTCCAACTGGCGTGCCACGGAATCCCTGGGCCCGTGGCTGGAAAAACAGGGCGTCATCGGCATTGAAGGGGTGGATACCCGCAAAATCGCCAAGCATCTGCGCTCCGCCGGAGCCATGCGCGCCTGCCTCACCACGGAGCTGACGCCGGAGGAAGCCGTGGAAGCAGCCAGAAACGCCCCCTCCATGGAAGGCTGCAATATCGTGGACAAAATCGGTTCCCACCCCATGACACCGGAGGAAGTGGACGCGCTGGTTACGGGAAAAACTCTGCCCCCTGCGGAATACGACATCGTCGCCTTTGACTTCGGCATTAAATACAACATCCTGCGCCAGTTGAGGGAAAACGGCTTCCGCGTAACCGTAGTTCCCGCCCACACGACGGCGGAGGAAGTGCTTGCCATGAACCCGGACGGCGTCTTTCTTTCCAATGGTCCGGGAGATCCCGCCACGCTGACGGACATTCACCGGGAAGTAGCTGCATTGATTGGGAAAGTGCCCATGTTCGGCATCTGCCTGGGCCACCAGATTATTTCCCACGCGCTGGGAGCGAAAACCTTCAAGCTGAAGTTCGGGCACCGTGGAGCGAACCATCCGGTCAAAGATTTGAAAACGGGTAAAATCAGCATTACGTCCCAGAACCACGGTTTTGCCGTGGATCCGGACACCGTGCCGGACAACGTGGAAATAACGCTGATCAATCTGAATGACAATACCGTGGAAGGCATCGCCCACAGGACGCTTCCCGTATTCAGCGTGCAATACCACCCGGAAGCGGCACCCGGCCCCAGGGATCCCCAGTATCTGTTCCGGGATTTCAGGAAAATGATTGCGGCCAGCAAGCGGCAACATGCCCGCTGACGGCTCTGCCCCCCCTTCCTATAGACCAGAGCATTTTCCTCGCCTCGCTGGGAAAAATGCGTTATTTATGCCCGGAGCCCATGAATTGCGGCTCCGGGAGAGGTTTCTTTTCATTTCATCAACCTCTCCCGCCAGCAAATAACCTGACACACCATATGAGCAAAATCGCATTAATCTCCGGCATTACGGGACAGGACGGTTCCTTTCTCGCAGAGTTCCTGATTGACAAAGGGTATGAAGTACACGGCATCCTGCGCCGGTCCTCCTCCTTCAACACGGGCCGCATCGAACACCTTTACCTGGACGAATGGGTGCGGGACATGAAGAAAAACCGCCTGATTAACCTCCACTACGGGGACATGACGGATTCCAGTTCTCTCATCCGCATCATCCAGACCGTGCAGCCGGATGAAATCTACAATCTGGCAGCCCAGAGCCATGTGAAAGTCAGCTTTGACGTACCGGAATACACGGCGGAAACGGATGCCGTGGGAACCCTCCGCATGCTGGAAGCCGTCCGCATTCTGGGCATGGAAAAGAAATGCCGCATCTACCAGGCTTCCACGTCCGAGCTTTTCGGGCTGGTGCAGGAAGTCCCCCAGAAGGAAACCACGCCGTTTTACCCCCGTTCACCCTACGGCGTAGCCAAGCAATACGGATTCTGGATTACCAAGAATTACCGGGAATCTTACAATATGTTTGCCGTTAACGGCATCCTGTTCAACCACGAAAGCGAACGCCGCGGAGAAAATTTCGTTACCCGCAAAATCACGCTGGCGGCGGCACGCATTGCCCAGGGCATGCAGGACAAGCTTTACCTGGGCAACCTGAACGCCCTGCGCGACTGGGGTTACGCCAAGGATTACGTGGAATGCATGTGGCTGATTCTCCAGCATGACACACCGGAGGATTTCGTCATCGCCACAGGGGAAATGCACACGGTCAGGGAATTCTGCACGCTGGCTTTCCGTGAGGCCGGAATAGAGCTGGAATGGGAGGGAGAAGGCGTGGAAGAACGCGGACGCGACAGGAAGACGGGCAATATTCTGGTGGAAGTGGACCCCAAATATTTCCGCCCTGCCGAAGTTGAACAACTGTTGGGAGACCCAACCAAGGCCAAAACCCTTCTTGGCTGGAACCCTACCTCCACTCCGTTTGAGGAACTCGTGCGCATCATGGTGCGCCACGACATGAAATACGTAAAAACTCCCGTTCATTTCTGAGATGAAAAAAAACAGCAGAATCTTTGTGGCCGGACACCGCGGCCTCGTCGGTTCCGCCATCTGGAAATCCCTGGAAAACAAAGGCTATTCCTACCTGATTGGCCGGACGCACAAAGAACTGGATCTGGAAGACCCTGCGGCCGTCCGGGAATTTTTTGACCGGGAAAAGCCGGAATACGTCTTTCTGGCAGCGGCGTTTGTGGGCGGCATCATCGCCAACTCCCGCTACCGGGCGGACTTCATCTTCCGCAATCTCCAGATTCAGCAGAACGTCATCGGGGAAAGCTTCCGGCATGGCGTATCCAAGCTCCTCTTCCTGGGGAGCACCTGCATCTACCCGCGCGAAGCTCCCCAGCCCATGAAGGAAAACGCCCTGCTCACCTCCCCGCTGGAATACACCAACGAACCCTATGCCATTGCCAAAATAGCAGGGCTGAAAATGTGCGAAAGCTTCAACCTGCAATACGGTACCAACTACATCGCCGTCATGCCTACAAATCTGTACGGCCCCAATGACAATTTCCACTTGGAAAACAGCCACGTGCTGCCCGCCATGGTACGCAAGATACACCTGGCCAAGTGCCTGATGGAGGGAGACTGGAACGCCGTGCGGAAAGATCTGAACGCGCGCCCAGTGGAACAGGTGGACGGCACGGCTGAAGAAAAGGAAATCCTGGCCGTGCTGGCCAAATACGGCATTACCCCCGGTTCCGTGGAACTGTGGGGTACGGGAACTCCCCTGCGCGAATTCCTGTGGAGCGAAGACATGGCGGACGCCTGCGTCCATGTGATGGAGCAAGTGGATTTCAGCCAGCTGCAAGAAGGAGGAAGGGAAGTGCGGAACTGCCACATCAATATCGGCACCGGGAAAGAAATCTCCATCGGCGGACTGGCCCGCCTGATTGCCGCTACGGCAGGGTACCGGGGAAATCTGGCGTTCAACGCAGACAAGCCGGACGGCACCATGCGCAAGCTGACGGACGTCTCCAAGCTGCATTCCCTGGGCTGGAAACACCGGGTGGAGCTGGAAGAGGGAGTGGAACGCATTTACCGGTGGTATCTGAGCCGGATGGAAGCCGTCGGCAACTGACTTTTCGGCCAGATCCCCTCAACTCCATGACCAGCCCCCCGGACAACCAGGACACGCCCCCCGCCAAAGCCAGCCTGTGGGCGCTGAGCCCCCTGCTGGTTTTCTTCTTGCTTTACCTGGTCATCTTCATAGCCGTACAGGATTTTTACGCTGTGCCGGTCACGGTAGCCTTTATGGCGGCAGCTGTCTGGGCCGTTTTCATCACCCGCGGAAAAAGCATGGCGGAACGGGTGGATCTGTTTTCCTCCGGAGTAGCCAACCGGAACATCCTGATGATGGTCTGGATTTTCGTGCTGGCAGGAGCCTTCGCCCAGTCTGCCAGGGATATGGGAGCCATTGACGCCACCGTGCAGCTTACGCTGCGGCTTCTTCCGGACAATCTGCTGTTTGCCAGCGTGTTCATCGCCTCCTGTTTCATCTCCCTCTCCGTAGGAACATCCGTAGGCACCATTGTCGCTCTGGCTCCCGTAGCCACAGGGCTGGCACAGGCCACGCAGGTCAGCGCCGGCATGATGACGGCCATTGTGGTGGGGGGAGCATTCTTCGGAGACAATCTTTCCTTCATTTCAGACACCACGATCGCCGCCACCCGTACGCAGGGCTGCGCCATGCGGGACAAATTCCGAGCCAACATAAAGGTGGCGCTCCCCGCCGCCCTGCTGGCCCTGGCCTGCTACATCCTGCTCGGATGGAACGTGCAGTCCCCCTCCACAGCGGATATCTCCATTGAATGGATGAAGGTATTCCCCTATCTGCTCGTACTGGTGACGGCCCTGGCCGGAATCCACGTCATGGTCGTTCTGACCATGGGGCTCCTTGCAACGGGACTGATTGGCATCGGCATGGGGTATTTCTCTTTCATGGCCTGGTTCCAAGCCATGGGCAGCGGCATGACCGGCATGGGAGAACTGATCATCGTCACTCTGCTGGCCGGCGGCGTGCTGTCCATCATCCGTTTCAACGGAGGTATCGCGTATATTATCGGAAAAATTACGGCCCATATCCACAGCAGGCGCGGCGCGGAATTCAGCATTGCCGGGCTGGTTTCCCTGGCCAACCTCTGCACGGCCAACAATACGATCGTCATCATCACGGCTGGCCCCATCGCCAAGGAAATAAGCGACAAATTCCATATCCCACCCAAACGCAGCGCCAGCATTCTGGACACCTTTTCCTGCCTGGTTCAGGGAGTCATCCCCTACGGCGCTCAAATGCTCATGGCCGCCGGAATCTCCCAGGTTTCTCCCCTGCTGGTCATGAAATACCTGTATTATCCCCTGATTCTGGGCATCTGCTCCACCCTTGCCATTGCGCTGGCACCGGGAGGGACGGAAAGACGGGGGAAACGCTGAAAAGCCCATACGGAGAAAGGACGGCAAGGGCGCCTTTTTTGTTACCGACATGTTATCCCTGTTATCTTCATGTTACTCAACATATGGGATTCTTGTGCTATCATACATGCATGAGCCTTCATATAGAACCCACGGAAGACGCAGTGGAAACCCTGCGCAAGGAAAGGCGGAAAAATTATATTGCCGCATTAGCGACATCCATTCTCTCCGTCGTTTTGGCAGGAGCCATTCTCTACTCCCTGACCATCATCATCGCCCCTCCGGAAGAACCCAAAGTCGTCGGCTACATCACGCCGGACGATGCGCCGCCGTCGGATACGCCCCCGCCGCCGGAAGTACAGAGGGAAACTTCCTCTTCCTCCCATGCGGAGACGCCCGTCAAGGTCGTGGTGGCAGCGGCCGCCGCTCCGGTGAGCCTCCCCAAGATCGACATTGACCCGCCCGATGAACCTGTCATGCTGGAGGAGGGAACCGCCCTCGGCATGGGGGACGGCTTCGGCCCCGACCTGGGAGACGCTACCTCCGCCTTCGGTACGTCCAAACCCTCCGGAAGCACGCTGGTAGGTACCTTTTACGACACCAAGCAGACTCCTGGCGGACGTCCTACCAACATGAACATGAACCAGTACAGGGAGTTCCTTTCTCGCTTCGTGAACAAAGGCTGGAACGAATCGGAACTGAACCGTTTTTACAAGGCTCCGCAACAATTATACGCAGCCCAGTTCTACATACCCAGAACTCCCGCCAAAGACGCTCCCAAGGCCTACGGTTGCGATGACAAAGTAAAGCCTAGCCAGTGGCTCGCCATTTACCGGGGAAAAGTACGCGCCCCCAAGTCCGGCACGTTCCGATTCGTGGGACTGGGAGACGACTACTTAGTAGTACGGTTCAATAAACAGAATGTCTTCGACTACGGCTGGGAATCCGCTTCTCTGGGAAAAATGACGGCAAACAATGCCAAATGGCTTGATGCCATGGAAGGCAAACCCGGCAATGACGACTTGAAAAAGGAACTCCGGGAAGTGGGCATCAATGTCCCCCCCGTTACGTTCTACAAATACAGTTCTTCCGGGCACTGGAACAACACTATGCGCGGTGTGGCAGCCGGCAAGCAGTTCACGGTGGAACAGGGCAAGGTTTACCCCATTGAAATCCTGGTTAGTGAAGGTCCTGGTGGTGAATTCGGCATGACTCTTCTGCTTGAAGAAGTTGGAATGGCCCCCATGAGCAAGGATCCTAAAACGGGAGCTCCCATCCTGCCCCTGTTCCGGACCAACTACGGCGTTCCGAAACCGGACAAGAACAAGGAACATGTGCCATTTGACGAAATCGGCATTGTCTGGGAATCCATCAAATAACAGGCAATTCTCCGTCTTCCTCTCTCCATGCCCACAGGAAACCCTGTGGGCATTTTGCTTGCCCGTCCATAAAAGATATCCTACGCTTCCGCTACAACCATGCAGCCTTTTCGATTCCATTCCATCTACCAGCCGCGCATCTGGGGCGGACAAAGTATGAGAACCATGCTGGGACGGGAACTGCCCGACCGGGAAACAGCTTATGGAGAAGCGTGGGAAATCAGCGACCGTCCTGAAGCCATGAGTATAGTCAAGGACGGCGAATGGGAAGGAATGTCCCTGCATCGGCTGTGGGAAGAACATCGGCAGGAAATTTTCGGTCCCGGCTACGAGCGTTTCCCCCGCTTTCCCCTGCTCTGCAAAATTCTGGATGCCCGCGAAAATCTTTCCGTTCAGGTGCATCCCCCGGAACGCACGGCGGCAGCCCGGCAGGGAGAAGTAAAAAATGAAATCTGGTATGTTCTGCATGCATCCCCGGACGCCCTGATTTACGGGGGAATGAAGGAAAACGCCACACTCCCGGACATCCGTCATGCGGCGGAAACAGGACAGATGGAGCAACTGATACGCTCCACCCATCTGGAACCGGGGGAACACCTTTACATTCCGGCAGGGCTGGTTCACGCCATTGGCGCCGGGCACCTCATTGCGGAAATCCAGCAGAATAGCGATACCACCTACCGCCTTTATGACTGGAACCGCACGGATGACTCCGGACGAGGACGGGAACTGCACCTGGAACAGGCATTGGATTCCATCGGGGAATTCCGGGAACTCTGCCAGCGCCCCGGATACCTGACGGAAATGCCGCATTTCACCACAAAGGAATACCGCCTGGATAAGGGAGAACGGTTTACCCAGCCGGACTCCTCCCGCTTTGCCGTCTTCACGATCCTCTGCGGTTCCGTGCTCTGGGACGGGAAAACGGCCCGGAAGGGAGAATTCATTCTGTCCCCGGCAGGCGCGAATGCCGTCACCGCCGCAGAAGCAGAGACTGTTCTGCTCTCAACAACGGTTTAAGCAAACCAATATGACAAAAAGAGCGAAGAATTCGGCACAATGCTGAAGCTTTCACACTTTTTCGTTGCAAAGAAGAAGAGCGAATCTTAGCGTGAACTTAACTTTTCCCGCATCCGTGCTGAAAATTCCCCATCCCCCGGCCTCCGTATGAGCAATATTTCCACCATCGCCACTTATCTTGCCCGCTTTTCCGGTCAGCTCCAGCCCATGCTGGAGAAAGTCCAGGGCATGGACCGCAGAACTTTTCTGCTGGAAACCGCCGCCCTGCTTGCCCTGACCAGTTGTTCGGAACCTTCCGGAAAAGCAGGAATGGCTCCCATGATCTCCTTTAAGCCCTCCGGGGTCCCCGTGGTGAAACGTTCTCCGCGCCAATTGCTGGCGGAATGTAACGTCCGGCCGATGTTCATGCCTAAATCTTCTCCGCTCCGCCGCCGTTCTTCCCGAATGAAGCCACGCTTCATCACCATGCACAACACGGAAAACCCGTCCGCAGACGCCATGCAGCATGCGCGCGCCCTGAATAATGGAGCTTTGCGCTGCAACTGGCATTATACGGTAGACCCGTACGTGACCATGCAGCATATCCCCCTGAATGAAACGGGACGCCATGCGGACCGGGGCGGCCCCGGAGACATGTACTCCATCGGCATTGAAATGTGTGAGAAGCGAGGACAGAGCATCGTCAAAACCTTTGACCGCGCCGCCAAGCTGGCGGCCTACAACATGTATGCCCACGATATTCCCCTGCGGAATGTCGTGCCCCATTACTACTGGACCGGCAAGCGTTGCCCCCACCTTCTGCTGGACAATGGCAAACCCGGCTTCAAATGGTCTTGGTTCATCTCCCGCGTGGATTATTATTACCGTTGCATCAGCTGACATCAGGCAACGCCTCTTCCCTGTGCAGGGAAATGGGTAATATTATTATGCAGCCAAAAACGGCTTTTCCGCCAGGGAACGGTTAAAAATTTCCTGTCATTTCATTAAAACTGCTTGGAAAAGGCTCCCCAAAAAAGCGCCATTTCCACCTGCCCCGTTATTTCTGAAGCATATTCCTTGTTTAAAGCCCCGTACCGGCTTCCTTTTTTGAAAAAAGGCTTCCAGAAACGGAACCGGAGCGTTCGCCTTACGGCATGGCCAAATCCTCCGGCATCAGAATAGCCGCTACGGCAAAAGCGGCAATGCCTTCCCTACGGCCCAGCGCGCCAAGCTGTTCATTGGTAGTGGCCTTGATGCCCACGCGGACCGGAGAGATTCCCAGAGCGGTTCCCAAAGCTCCCTTCATCTGCTCCAAATAAGGAGAAATGCGGGGAGATTCTGCAATAAGGGACGAGTCCACATTCACGATGCGACCTCCACGCTCCCGAATCAGAGAAACGGCTTTCGCCACAATATCCAGGGAAGGGATGTCCTTGCAGGCAGGATCGCCCGGCGGAAACCAGTAGCCGATGTCCGGCAACCCGGCAGCACCCAGCAGGGCATCCGCAATGGCGTGGCATAAAACATCTGCATCGGAATGGCCGTCCAGGCCGCGGGAGGAAGGAATATGCACGCCGCCCAGCATCAAGGGGCGAGGAATCTCCGCAAAACGGTGAATATCATACCCGATCCCGGTCAAAGCGATCATGTTTTTCATACGGTACTGCGGCAATAATGTTCGGGTTATTCTCCCAGCGCCTCCATGATAGGGATGCGGCCGTTCCATGCGGCAATGGCGAACTGTTCCGGATTATCTTCCTTCGGTTCCAAAACAACCTTGCCGCCGGCTGCTTCCACCAGCAAAACCCCAGCGGCGACATCCCAGATGGAAATGACGCTTTCCACATAGGCGTCAAATCTGCCGCAGGCAATATAAGCCAAGGCCAGAGCCGCAGAACCGTTATTGCGCACCTTACGTACCTGCCAGGCGATCCTGGCGAAGCGCTCAATCCCCTTTTCTTTGGAACCGTCCGTCTTGCCGTGCCCCACGAATACCACGGCTTCCGCCATGCGTTCCCGCCGGCTGCAATGCATGGGATGATCATTCATGTACGGAATCCCGCCCTTTTCCACATGCCAGCATTCATCCATCATGGGATCGTAAATCACGCCCAACACCACTTCCCCGCGGCGGCGCAAAGCTATGGAGACGCAGAACCAAGGAATCGTGTAAAAATAATTCACCGTCCCGTCAATGGGGTCTACAATCCATTCACACTCGCTGTTCCTGTCCCCGGTGTATCCTTCTTCTCCCAAAACAGCGTGGTTGGGAAACACGGAAAGAATTTCCTCCGTAATCAGTTTCTGGGAAAGCTTGTCCAACTCCAGCTTGATATCATTCTGGCTGGCTTCATCCACCTTCTTTTGCTCATAAAAATGCTTCTTCAGAAAAGCTCCGGCGGATTTGGCGGCCTGGATGGCCGTGGTCATTTCAAGTGAGTGTCTCATGATGCTTCTACTAATGGAAAATTGAACTTCATTGGGGGCCCTGCTCTGCAGCATTTTCCCGCTCCCGGCGTTCCCGGACAGCTTTTCTGCGGCCTTCCTCCGCACGGTCATACACCTCCCCGGCCAGGGAGGAACAGGTTTTTGCCAACGCCGCGGAAACCCCTTTCTTTTCATAGACGGCGGCCTCCGGAGAATCAAAGCCCACCCAGGCAAAAACCGTGAAATAACGCCCCATGACGGCGGAAAAATGTCCCGTATTTCCCGGAAGCCTGACATTGACGAAGGTTTTCCTGGTTCGTTCGTCGTAGCGGAAGGGAGGAAGGGACGCCACCAGGTGGGCGGATTCCCTAGGCAGGATTTCCCGGCGGCTTTCTTCCGGAGAGGGGGCATTCACCATCACCAGGTTCTTTTTGGTGGTGCCCACCTGCCTGACGGAGGAAATACTCACATTGAGCCCGTCATTGCCGATGAGATACAGGGCATTGACGGCATGCGAAAGAGGCACGGAAAACCTGCCGGTATACAAGTCCGAAGAACGGGGAAGTTCCCCTTTGTAACCGGCCTTTTGTGCCGTTTCTATTACTGTATTGAAACCTACCCCGCGGCCAGTGACTTCCGGATTGCTGCGAATAACGGTTCTACGCTGGTCGACGGCGCATAAATTGACGATGGGAGTGAACAGATCGCCGGGCATTACCCTGGACTGCCATCGATCCAGACCGTCCTGGGCGGAACGTCCCCCTGTTACGGCCAGCAACTCCCCTTTACGGGAATCCACACACAATATGGCCGCTTGCACACAACGATTCAACTGGTTGTCCACCCTTTTGGGCAACCCTGCCCACACAGAAGAAGATTCCAGAGCGGCCAGCATAGGCTCGCTTACATCTTCAACCATCCGCTGGAATTCCAAATCCAGCGTGGTCATTACAAAAATGCTGGAGGTTCCCTCCTGCTCGTCGCAGCAATCCAGGTCTCCCAACTCGCGGGAAACGACCAGAACGGGATAAGAACCGGGCCGAGCTTCCCGTTTACCGGCCACCGCCATCGGTTCGCGGAGCGCCTGCCATAATTGTTCCTGGGTAATGAATTCGCACTCAAACATCCTTTCCAGCGTCGCATTGCGGACCTTGGCAGCAGCCTCCGGGCTGTAAACAGGATTGTAGATGGAAGGTCCGCGCACCAGACCGGCCAGGGTAGCGCACTCCGCCAGCGTCAGATCCGCCACTTTTTTGCCGAAATACAAATCCGCCGCCTGCGCAATCCCATAGCATTGCTGGCCAAAATAAATGCGGTTCAGGTAAGCCGTCAGAATTTCATCCTTGGAATACTTGCCCTCAATGCGGCGGGCCACGGCCATTTCCAAAACCTTGCGATCCAGGGTCTTCCCCCCCAGCTCATAACAATTCCGCGCCAGCTGCATCGTAATCGTGGAAGCACCCTGGGCATAGGACAACGTAGTCAGATTCCGGCAAATGGAGCGGATAATGGAAGAGTACACAATGCCGCCATGTTCGAAAAAGTCTTCATCTTCCCGCGCAATGAAAGCATTCACCAGATTATCGGGCAGTTCATTGCGCGCTACATACACCCGGTCATGATCTGTCAAGGTGCCTATCCACTGGCCGTTGCGATCATATGCGGCACAATTTTCCAACGGCGCCAAAACCTCGTCCAGCTCATACTGGTCCGCCCTCCATGCATAAACGAGAAGAACGATGATGAAAGCGATAGGAATGAGGCTGAACCACAACAACAGACGGCCCAGATTGCGAGGCAGCAATCCAAACAGATCATACCATCTTTTACGCCTGTTTTCCATTTCCGGGTTCAATCCTTAAACGCTTATCGTGCGTCCGGAGGCAAAGACTCTCCATCCTGTTTCCAATCCGGGAATTCCTTTTGCAGGCGGCCCCGATATTGGGAAGCCTCCGATTTGCGGCCGGCCTTGTCCAAAGCTTCTGCCGCCTTGAACAGAGCCTTGGGTTTCAGTTCGGCGTCATTGACAAACAGCTCGGCCGTAACACCGTAATGCTTGGCCGCTTCATCAAACTTTTTCTCCGCATAGGAAATATCCCCCAGAACAATTTTCAAGGAAGCCATCAAAGGACCTTCCACGCCCAGAGCCAGCGCATCTTCCGCCGTCTTTCTGGCATCCGCATACTTGCCCAGCCCCAGCAAAATGGAAGCCTTGTCCAGCATGCCGTCCGCACGGCGGTAAGGCTGATCCTCATCCTTCAGGAAATTGTTGGAAGCCACCAAGGCGCGGTCATACTTTCTGAGCGCCAGGCGCACCTTCGCCAAATTACGCCAAATCACCTTCTTCACATTCTGAAGCTGGTCGTTCTGCGTAGCCCAGGTCATATACTTGTCCGCCGTTTCCAGATCCTTCATCCCATAGGCCTGAAGACCCAGCCATGCGGGAATGACATCCGGCACACGAGCCACGGCGGAAGGATTTTCCTTTTGCAGGGTTTCCAGGGCTTCCTTCAGTTTATTCATGTCCTGGAGCTTGTGATAGGACAGGACGGAAAGCACATTAACCTGTTCTCCGTATTTCTGGGGATCCAGCGTCTTGGCCTCCGCCATATGGCTGATAGAAGACTTGAAATCTCCCTGGTCAAACGCCGCACGCCCCAGCAGGAAATGGGCTTCAGCCAGAGCGGCAGGAGACGCCTTCGGAAAATTCTGGATCAGGCCTTCATAATACTTCGCCATGTTCGCCATATCCTGGCGTCCCGCATAAATCTGAGCGGCTCTCTGCCATGCGGCGGCAGCTGATTCAGCTTTCGGCCAACGGGCAATCACACGGTCAAAATCCATCAGAGCCTCAGCTTCCTTCTTGGTCTTGGCATACATGTCTCCGCGTAACGTCAATGCCTCGCAAATGCGGGGATCTTTTGGAAAATCATTGATAAAATCAGTCAGCAGCTTGGCGGCCACACCTCTGTTCCCGGCCTGGGCAATCGCCCACGCGCTCTTATATAAAATATCCGCGCGCATCTTCGGAGGCACCTTGTCAAAATCAATGCTGGCATAAAACCGGGCGGCATCCGCCGGATTGGAGCTGAACAGGTTCTCTGCAGCCATCAGGCGCACCATATCATGCAGTTCACTGGTAGGAAAAGCCTTGGCATAATGGTTCAGGAAGCTCTGAGCCCGCTGGGGAAGATCTTTCTGCTTGAGTTCATTATAACACAACAACCGGTAAAAGGAGGCTTGCATGGCCTCCTGCGTATAAGGGACGGACTTTTCCGCTTCCAGAAAGAAATCCGCCGCTTTCCGATACTCCTTCAATTTATAGGCGGACTGCCCCAGCAGCATCAGCAGACGCACCTGGCCGTCCTTTGTCGGCATCTTTATTCCCTTCTGCTGCTCATACTGGGAAAGTATCTCCCTGTACTTGCCCATATTGTACAGCCCCAGAAGAAGCCCCATTCGGGCCTCCGGCGCCATCTCCTTCAGGGACTCGTCCTTCAAAAGCCGTTCATAAAGGCCCTGGGCTTCCGCAGTCTTTTTCAGTTTGGTGGCCAGCATGGCGGCCTGAAGAGTGGCGATTCCCCGGTTCCTGTTATCCACACCGGGCGTTTCCAGCACCTTGCGATATTCGGAATAGGCTTCTCCCAAGCGTCCCGTATCCGCACACAGGGCGGCATATCCCATCCGGGACACCAGAACAAACTTGGCATCCGCTTCCGGATTGCCCATCACCGCGCAAAACATGGTGGCGGCTGACTCCGGATTACCGTTGGAAAGAAACAGGCGTCCCAGACGGTACTGGGCGTCCACCTTCAAATCATTCTGTTCCGCATTGCGAATCACGAGCTGGTAATACTGGATGGCCTTATCTATCTCCCCGGCAGAAGAAGCATCCGTCGCCAGACGGTAGGCAGAGGCGGCAACCAGAGCGGGGCTGCCCGTCTGAATCAATCTGAGGAACAGGCCGTGTGCCTCATCTTTCCTGCCCAGCTCCTCCAAACACATGGCAGCACGATACTCTGCCAGAGGAGCCTGGGCAGACTGGGGGAAACGTTGGGTAAATTCCAGATATTTACGCAAGCTTAAATCAAGAAGGCGTCCATATTCCTGCCGGTTCTCCTTCGTAGCCGGAGCCTGGGCCTGCTTGTACAGCATGTCCGCCATATCCAGCGTATCCAGCTCCGGATTAGCGACCAGCGGACCATCCGCGATAGGAGCGGCATCCGGAATATTTTCTTGGGCGGCAGAAAACATCGCCAAAGTTATTAAACCTGCATTAATGGAAAAGAACGCTTTCATGAAGCCTGGGAATTGGAAACATTGATGGAAGATGGAGCCGGAGGACGCGTGGAAAAAGAAACGTTATTCAGCCCGGCCTTCAGACATGCGTCCATCACATGCACCACCACGCCGGATTCCGCCTTCTCATCCACGCGGATACGGACGAGCATAGTTTTGTCCAACCGGGCGACAGAAAAAAGCTTGTCTTCCAGCTGCGGCATTGTGTACGGCTGGCGGTTGATTACCACGGTACCATCTTTACGGATATTCACGATAATTTCATTGGACACATTTTCACCGGGCTTGGGAGTCTCTGCTGAAGGAAGATTGATGGAAAGATCCGGTTCATCATCCTCAAATGTCTGGGTTACGATGAAAAACACCAGCAGCAGAAATACGATGTCCAGCATGGGGGCTAATTGGAACCCGATAGGACTGGGCATTTTATAATGAAATTTCATACAATCTTCCGGTGAGGTGGAGAAGTAGATGCGTTCCGGCTAGAGCCCACGCACATCGCGCAGGGAAGTGGGATCTACGGGGACTCTGGGAAGTTCCTCTTCATGAAAAGCCCCAGCTGCACCGGCTCGTGGCTTCTGAAGCTGGGTGGCAACTACGGAAACACTGTGCGTGACGGCTGCCTCCAGGTCTCCTACCCGTTTGTGTACACGGCTGCGGAAATATACATAAGCCAGGATGGCGGGAATCCCAAGCATCAGGCCGCCCGCCGTCGTAATCAAGGCTTCCGCCACGCCGCCCGCCATGTCAATACGTTGCTTGCCCCCGGAAAAATCACCGTTGGCAATCTCAAAAAAGGTTTTCATCATCCCGACCACGGTCCCCAACAGCCCCAGCATGGGGGCTACGGCGCCAATATCCGACAGCCAGGAAATCTGGCGGCTTAGGAACCCCGCCTGCCGTCCTCCTTCCGCAGAGGCTATCTCCCTCACCTCCTCAAACTGGGCGGAGGGGTTGCGCAACATGAAGTTGGCTACAGTCAACATCACGCGAGCGTAGCAGGAATCTCCATTCTTGCAGAGGATGGAAAGCCCCGTGTAATCCCGCTTGCGGATGAAAGATTCCGCCTGTTCCACCAGTTTGGTAGGCAAAACGGCGGCAGCACGGGTAGAAAAGCAGCACATGACCAGCACCACTACTCCGGCGATGGATAACAGAAGCAGCGGCCACATGATGAAACCGCCTTTCATGAACAGCTCAGAAAGGGGATAATTTCTATCTCCCACCACAAAATCCATGGCGGCGGCCAACGTGGTAAACGGTACAGGGTTCATACAAAAGACATAGGGGATTATACAGAAGAAGTTTTCCTAGGCAAGCCAAGTAGCCGTAATACAGTACGTTTCCGCAGTTCCATTTCTTGCCTCATATGGCATAATGCCTGCGTGGCAGACCGCGAGCAACCAACCCTGAAAGAACTCTGGAGGGAAACTCCGCACAAACCAGGCGTTTATATCATGAAAGACGCCCGGGGAAATACCATCTACGTGGGCAAAGCCAAGGACCTTCACCGCCGCCTGGGCAATTATTTTTCTCCTACGGGAGCCACACTCTCCAACCATAAGACAAGAGCGCTCATTAATGCTATTGCGTCATTTGATTATTTTGAAACCAGAAATGACCAGGAGGCTTTTCTGCTGGAAAGCAAACTGATTAAACAATATCGCCCGCATTACAATATCCAGATGAAGGACGACAAGCGCTACCCCCTGCTGAAAATTCCGAAGGGGGAAAAACTGCCTCGTTTCCAGCTGGCGCGGGTGCGCAAAGATGACGGCGCGCGCTACTTCGGCCCCTTTGTCCACTCCCAGGCTCTTTACGCCACGCAGGAATGGCTCAACCGGCATTTCCGGCTGCGAACCTGCAAGACAAAAAATCCGGGTATCCATGACTTCAGGCACTGCCATGCGGATGTGATTCGCAACTGCTCCGCTCCGTGCGTTGGCCGCATTTCCATCAATGATTACAACCGGAACTTTGACCAGGCGGTGCGTCTGCTGGAAGGGACGGGAAAAAAAAGCGCTCTGGACGAACTTACCAGGGAAATGATGGAAGCCGCCGATGAACTGGACTTTGAACGCGCGGCATATCTGCGGGACATCCGGGACAATCTGGTCAAGGTACTGGAACCCGCCCGGAGGTTCCGAAAAGGAACTCCCGATCTTCCCGGCACCGTTCACCCGGAAGAAGACATGAAGGAACTGGGGGTAGCACTGGGATTAGAATCTCCCCCACTCATTATGGAATGCTTTGACATTTCCAATGTCTCTTCCAACCATATCGTGGCCTCCATGGTGCGCTTCACCAACGGCAGGCCGGACAACAAGGCCTACCGGCGGTACCGTATACGCACTGTAGACGGACAAAATGACTTCGCCTCCATGTCGGAAGTCATCCGGAGGCGTTACTCCCGCATTCTGGCGGAGAGCGATGCCGTAGCCTCACGGCAGGCGGACATGACCCTGTACCAGTGGCTTAAGAAACTCAGCGCGGAAGGAAAAGCCCCCATCAAAGTTCCAGATCTGGTAGTAGTGGACGGAGGTAAAGGACAGCTTTCCTCCGCTCTGGCCGATTTGGAAGCCATCGGCCTGGGAGACATGCCCATCGTAGGCCTGGCCAAGCAGAGGGAAGAAATATTTTTCCCCCACCAGTCCCAGCCCCTTTGCCTGCCTCACAGCACGGGAGCCCTCAAACTCATGCAGCGCATCCGCGACGAAGCCCACCGCTTCGCCAACGGCTATAACGAACTGCTCTACCGTAAACGCATGCGGGAAAGCGCCTTGGACGACGCACCGGGCATGAGCGCCTCAAAAAAAAGACTGTTGCTGGAAAAATTCAAATCCGTAACTGCCATTAAAAAGGCGGACCCGGCTTCTATCGCCGCCATCCGCGGCATTTCGGAAACTTGGGCCCGCACCCTGCTGAACTACCTTAACTCATCTTCCAACTCCTGACTCCTCATGCAATTCCTGATTCTGGCCGCCGGAAAGCCTTCTCTAGGCTACGCCAAGGAAGGCGTGGAACTCTATCTCAACCGTCTCAGGCCCTTCGGCAAAACGGAACTCAAACTTGTCAGGGATGGAAACTCCCAAGACGTTTCTAAACGTCTGCTGGCCGCCAGTGAGGGTTGCCTGCGCATCGCCATGGACGAACGCGGAGAACTTTGGACCACAAAAAAGCTGGTCGACTTGGCAAAGGACTGGCAAATGCATTCCGTGCGCCGTATAGCATTTCTCATCGGAGCCTCAGACGGTCATACGGAAGAATTGCGGTCCCGGTGCAATCATATCCTGTCCTTGAGCAAATTCACCCTTCAACATGAACTGGCGCTTGTTGTCCTGCTGGAACAGCTTTACCGTTGCCACACTATTCTGGCAGGAACACCGTACCATCGATAACCCTCGTCAACCAAACATTCCTGTATAGGAAAACCTGTTCCCTTCACGGCAAATGCAGGAAAATCATTGAAAGCCGCCGTAAGCAATCCAACCAGAAAAAGCTTTTTAAAGACGCGTGAAGCAGTAAAAAACAGAGCTCTTCCTGCAACAAAAAAGGAGCACTCCACAGGGAGTACTCCTTTTCCGAGAAAGAAATGGTAAAGCCAGTTCCTTCGCAACCAGCCAAGCTTAACGCTTGGAGAACTGATAACGCTTGCGGGCTCCAGGACGGCCGGGCTTTTTACGTTCCTTCATGCGGGAATCACGGGTCAGAAGACCGAATTCACGAAGCTGGGCACGGGAAGCCTCATCAACCTGAACAAGAGCACGGGCGATCGCCATACGAATGGCTCCCACCTGTCCGTGAATACCGCCGCCCTTGGTAACGACGTTCACATCAAACTTGTTCATGGTATTGGTAACCTGAAAGGGCTGAAGAACAGCATTCTGCAACTGAACGGTAGGAAGATATTCCTCAAAACCGCGGCGGTTGATCGTAATGCGGCCGGAACCTTCAGTAAGCCAAGCGTGTGCAATGGCGGTCTTACGACGGCCGGTGGCGTTGTATGGGGTTGTCTGACTCATGTCTGAAAAATCAATTAGAGAGTAATGGCAGTGGGCTGCTGGGCTTCATGCGGATGGCAGGCGCCGGCATAAACCTTCAGCTTGGTCATTTGCTGACGGCCCAAGCGGGTGTGAGGAACCATGCCTTTAACAGCCAGTTCCAGAAGAAGTTCAGGGCGGCGAGCACGAATCTTACGGGGGGTGTCCACCTGCTTACCGCCAACGTAACCGGAGAAACGGGTATAAATTTTGGCATTTTCCTTGTTACCGGTCAACACCACCTTGTCCGCGTTCACGATAATGACAAAATCGCCACAATCAACGTGGGGGGTGAAAATTGTCTTGTTCTTGCCACGCAAAATGTTAGCCGCTTCAACGGCAACACGGCCGAGCACCTTGTCGGCAGCGTCTATAACATACCATTTGCGCTCTACTTCTTGCGGTTTGGCTGAGAAGGTCTTCATGGTTCAATTCTTCGTTCTCGTTTTTCGGCATCCTGCCGTTATCTTCCAATTCGGGGGCGCATTCCTAATGATTATTCACGTAAATGTCAAATACTTTTTCTCTTTTACAGCCTTTTTCCCGTCCCTCTCCATAGAATTGTGTTTTATTTGCACAACTTCCGCATTCAGGACTTGCCCTTGCAAAAATATGGTTTATCATTCGCCTGCGCGGGATTTGTACACACGCGTTCATTTTAACTTTACAAGGAGAGTCCTATCAGCCCGAATCCAAGATCCAGCAGCCGCCCCAGCGGCGGACAAAATTCCCGCCCCGGTTCCAGACCGACCGGCACCAGTAACCGTCCCGGACAATCCAGACCTTCCGGCAATGGCACAGGAGCGGCACGGTCGGTCGGACAGTCTGCAGGACCGGGAAATTCCAGAACAGGGGGAGGAAGCCGCCCCGGAGTTAACGCCAACAGGCAACGCCCGCAAGGAGGCGGAGGACGCCACACCAAAGGCAGAAAGAATTTCAACAAATCAGAGTCCAAGGAAGAAAACTCCGAAAGTGAAATTGAAGTGGAAGGCACCATCTGCGCCGTATTGGCAGGGACCATGTTCAAGGTGCGCCTTCCCAACGGTCACGAAGTGCTGGCCCATATTTCCGGCAAAATGCGCAAACGCTTTATTAAAATCGTGGTAGGGGACAAAGTGCGTATGGAAATGTCTCCTTATGACATGACCAAAGCGCGCATCACGTTCCGCATCGGTTAGCCGCTCCCTGGTCCGCTTCTTTTGCAAAAACCTTCTCCGGCTTGCAGGAGAAGGTTTTTTAGCTTACAGTAAAGGCTGCCTCTATCAGTATGCCATGAAAGTTTGCTCCACGGAAAATATGCAGATCGCGGAACGCGAGCTCATCGTTAGCGGAACACCAGCCAGAACCCTGATGAAACTGGCCTCTGCCGGTATTGCGGAATCTCTCATGCAGTTCTTCCCCGACCCGGGATTGTGCGTAGCCTATGTAGGCAAAGGGAATAACGGGGGAGATGCCCTCACCGTCCTTAACATACTGAAACAACATGGCTGGGAAATAGGCTTCCGAACCGCTTACCCGCGCAACGAATGGAGTGAACTTTCCGTGCGGCAGTTGGCGGAAATATCTCCTCCCCCTCAGGAATACCAGGCCCCTCCCCTTCCCCATACGGGAAAACCTATGATCCTGCTGGACGGCCTGCTGGGAATAGGGGCAAAGGGAATGCTCCGGAGGGAAATCTCCGCTCTCTGCGCGGAAATGAACTATATAAGAAACCGTTGCGGGGCTGTACGTACCGTGGCTATTGATATCCCCACCGGAGTGGATCCAGACACGGGAATGCCTCAGCAAAATGCAGTGGAAGCAGATTTCACCATGTGCATAGGAGCCGTTAAGCAGGGCCTGCTGGACGATGACGCCACCCTGTTTGCTGGACGCTTAGTCTGCATTGACCTTCCCAGCCTTCACGTACAGGCGCTCCCCGCCACGGAACTTATTACCTCCTCACGGCTTACCAAATTCCTCTCTGCAAGACCCTATACGGATTATAAGAACAAACGCGGGCACATTGGCGTCATAGCTGGCTCTGAAGGAATGCTGGGTGCGGCCCGTCTCTGCTGTGAAGCAGCTCTCCGGGCAGGAGCCGGTCTGGTTACACTGCACGTTCACAAAGACGTCTATCCCTTAATCGCTCCATCCATGCCTCCGGAAATCATGGTCAGGCCCGTGGACAGTTACGCAGATATCTCCATTCGTACATTCAGTGCTTTCCTCATTGGCCCAGGTATCGGTTCCGTATCGGAGGAAGATGCGGAAGCCATCCGCCTCATTCTGGAAACAGGTACCCCCACTGTTCTGGATGCGGACGGGCTGAATCTGGCCGCGGCCATGCAGTGGAACTTGGGAGAACACGTTCTGGCTACTCCCCACCATGGAGAAATTCGCAGACTTCTGCCAGATGCAGACAACTATGCCATCCGCGCAGACATTGCCGACTGCTTTCTGGCAGAACATGAAGCCGCCCTGATTTACAAGGGAGCACGCACTATCGTCACCCAACGGGGAAAACCTCTTTTTTATAACATCACTGGGGATCCCGGCATGGCAACTGCCGGTCAGGGAGACGTTCTGGCAGGTATTTGCGGAGGCTTCATAAGCCAGGGGGAATCCCTGCTGGTTTCCGCCGTTCTGGGTGTCTACCTGTGTGGCCGAGCTTCCGAAATGGCAATCTCCGCCGGAGAAGCCACCCAGCAAACATTGACGGCAGGGGATACGCTGCGACATCTTCCTTCCGCCATTCTTTCTACCGCACGCCTCTGTTATTGAAATGACCTACCGCAAACTTCAGGAATTGCCCTCACAGTCTCTGCCCAGGGAAAAACTGCTCCGCCAAGGAAGGCACAGCCTCAGCAACGCGGAACTGCTTGCTATCTTTCTCCGAATGGGGATCAAGGGGAAAAATGTGTTGGACATGTCCTCGGATCTGATTCAGTCTGCTGGCTCTCTAGATGCCCTAGCTCATATGGAAGCTGCTGAAATAGCGAACATTTGCAAGGGAATAGGCATGGCGAAAGCCGCTACGCTGAGCGCTGCCTTTGAACTGGGAGCGAGGGCTCTCCGTGAAACTCTGTCACGTCAACCCATTCAAACACCGGAAGATGTCTATGATTATCTGACTACAGCCATGCGCTGGAAGGAAAAGGAGACGGTGCTCGTTCTGCTGCTGGATACCAAGTGTCGCCTCATCAAACCCGTGGAAATATCCAGCGGGACCTTGAACGAATCCATTGCTCATCCACGTGACATATTACGCCCCACTGTCATTCATAACGCCTATGGCTTCATCCTTGCCCACAATCATCCCAGTGGAAATCCAGCCCCCAGCCGTACGGACGACCTCCTGACCGAACGCGTGCGGGAATGCTCCAAATTATTAGGCGTTCGTTTTCTGGATCATGTAATCATTGGTAAACCGACCGAAACAACCAACAAAAATTATTATAGTTACAACCATCCTGGCGGAGACCGCCTTAAAGACCCCGGTCAAGAACGCACCCTCTATCACTGAACAGCCGCTTATCTGAATTCCCGCCTGTTCCTTTCCTATCGAAAATAAGAGCCTCGTCTTCCGACGGGGCTCTTACTGAAAAACTGGCGGAGAGAGTGGGTGTTAAGTTTGTTTCTATAAATAATTTGCTTCAATTTGTAACGCTTCTGTAACATCCGTATGACAAAAAAGACGGGCAGCCGA